>CAYMOA010000001.1:0-7759 GCA_964391935.1 uncultured Candidatus Saccharibacteria bacterium
TTATTTGCCAATGTTTTCAATCTGCTTATCTGGTCGTCAATAGACTGGACCTGTCGGTCTTCACTCTCGGATGACTTCCTGGCATATAGGAAATATTTTAGTTTATTTTTGGTATTCATTTTAAGTTAATTGCACCAAAAAAGGGATTACAAAATTAAGCATTGTTGCTAGACAAATACCAATTGTAATCCCTTCTCTGATGACAATGTTTAATGTTTTGGTTAATAATTGTCTAGCAGATATATTATAACACCATTATCACAACTTTATGTCGCTCTCACCAGATAATAAACCTATCGCGATAAAACCTAAGACAAATACACCTATCGCTGTCCACACTCCTCCAAAAAGTGCAATACAGGTAAGGATAAACAATACAAGCCACTTTATTTTCTTTGAACTTGATTTCGGTAAGTTTTCATCAGTATTATTGGATGGAGTAACATTTTTCATAATTTCCATATACGACTCAGGTTTTCCAAACAACCACTCAGAAAGAGCCGTTTTTTTATCACTAATTTCATTTATCTCTTCATTTGCTTGTTTTATGAGTGAAGTAACCCTGTTTCCTAAAACAAAAATTTCGTTAGACTTTATAGACATGGAAATATCTCCTCGATTTTCAATAATGTATTTTGGAATAAGTTCATCCATATTAATGTCTAGTTTTAACGCCTCAAAACCTTTTATATGTGATTTGATTTCAATTTCAGATAGTTCAATCCATTCTAAAAAGACATCTCTCATTTGCACATAACCCACCTCTTCTTCTTTGCTCATTTCATCAAGTTTTTCCCAATTTGTTTTACCTATAATCCTCTTCATAGTTTCTAGGAACGAAGGTATTATTTCTAGTCTTGAACTAATTTCTTTTACATTAATTTGTCTATACCCATTTAAAGAAGATAGTATTTGTTCTGCAGTATCCATTCTTTTACCTTTTGATAAATTACTTTCTGGATTAACTATATCAGTTGTTGCATTATTAATTGTATTTTTAAATGTATTTTTCTCACCTTTATCAAAATGTACTCTTAGAAAAGATGAGAGCATAAACATACTTTCTTCAGTCTTTCTACCAACCTCAATAAGATTGTTAATATTGTTACTAGATTTTTCAAAAAGCTCTGAACTACTTTTTAATTTATCAATTTCTGCCTTCTTATCCTTTCCAATTTGCTCTTCTAAAGTATTATCAAAAGCATTGAATAGTATTTTTTTAATACGCTCATCCTCTGTAAGTTCACTGTCTGGTTTATTGAAATCAATATCTCTCTTCAGGTCGTCCTGTATCCTTAAGGCATCCTCTATGGTCATAGTGTCATTCTTATTTTCTATATTATTTTTTTTCATATTTTGCAATCTCTAATTGTAATGATTTCATCAATAACCGTTTCTCCTAGTGAGTCTTTGAAAATATATTCAAGGTTAACACCTTGTAGCATAAATGATTTTACATCACTGTCATCACAGGCAGCTCTAAGCAGGTTTGCTCTTACATCAGAAAAATCATAATCTGATGCTGGATTATTGTATTGGAAATGATAAATCATATTCATACCATTACTCTCGTATTTAATTATGTGTGGGTCCTCTATATCATTAGGGTTGATACTTTTATTTAACGAAGCTACCTCCGAAGATAACTTACTCGGAGTGTATTTTGTTTCATCGGAATAATCACTTAAAGCAGAACCAATTGATAATAAAACTATAAAGAAAAAATAAAAAACTACACCCCAAATTCTAACTAATTTATCATTAGGGAATTTATGTTCTTTGGGGACTTCACCATAATAATTTGATGTTTTATCGCCTTCAGAAAAAAAGAGCACAAACGGTAATGCAAGACCCAGTAATGGTATAAAACCAGCAAAATACCACCATCCACTACGGTTCATATCGTGCAATCTTCCCACTGTTCCTAGAATAGATACTCCAATAAAAAGAAAGAATAGTAAAATTGCTATTGCCGAAACTACAAAGATAAAAATAGAGTATAAAATAATTAAGATTATATTATCAGAAATTCCGTAAATTGAATATAAAAGGATACTAGCTATAGAAATCAAAAGAACACCTATACCTAGAGAACCAAAATTTCTTTGAAATTGATGTTTTGAAATTCTATCATTAACTGAAATTCTAGACCTATAAATTAAATTTTCAAGCATAATATTTAATTTATTGAGTTTGATATGTATTAACTTGATTTGTCCTATTTGTTTCAACACCGAAAAGTGCACCAAGAAGTTGTAATAGACCATATACAACAAATATACCAAGGAAACATAATGTAAATAAAACAATTCTTTTAAGAATCCACATACCATTATGCTTTTTCCTTCCTATGAAAATATACCAGATTATTAATACTGGTATGCCTACCATAAACGCAATAACCCCAAGTGCAGGCAAAGCCCAATTAAGAAAGTTTATAAAAATTTCTAACTCACTCATATAATTTATTTTTAGTGTAATTGTAATAATTTGACCACACTTTAAGTATATATCTAAACATAAAAAAGGGTAGCCAGAGTGTCTACCCACAAATGAATACCAAGAAGGTGTCCAGTTATGGAACTCGTAGCTACCCATCTTTATCCATAACTTTGGTGTAAAGAAAAATAGCCTTCTTGGTAAGAATTTTAGTATTTGCAGGTAGACAAGAAGATTATACCATAGCTCCAATTACTAGGTTCAATTTTTGGTGTAAAAATGGTAAAATATAAAAGAATTAACATTACCATTACAATACTATGTTTGAAATATCTAAAAGTGTTTACATCAAAAACGAAACAGCTGTAACTTTTGGTGTTATTGAAAAAAAAGTTAAAGATAGTGTTAAGTTTGAACCAAAATTTATTTCAGAAAAACAAAACCAAGTAATTGTAAATTGTCTAGTAAACGATAAAAAAGAAAATATAGTTTTTTCTAAAAATGTTCTAACTAAAGGGAATAAAGTTTTTATTGCTTGGGTATATCTACTTCTAAAAGAATATAAAAATGACAAAGAGTATAAAAGTATAGCCAGTGATTACTTAAAAGATGCCCTGAAAGAGGAATTAGAAAGTGATTTTAGTAATAGAAAGAGAGAGGAGTGGGCTTTCCCATTTTACTTAATTTCAAATGATGACTTAGAAGTGTCAGGCTTGCCAAATATTAGAAATAGAATGTATAGATTTTTGAAAGAGCCGAAGCCACTTTTTTTAGATTTCTACAAAGAAGTTTTGAGAAGAGAAAAAAATAAAGTTAGAAAAGTTCAAGTAGCAAAAATTGCAGAACAATTTTATCCTGATGAAGAATGGTTTGTCAGTGAAATATCAGATGATTTAGTCTCTCAAAAAAAACATAAAGAATGTATAGCTTATTTGTTGTCTGTCAAAAAAAGAGTTAAGAAGGAAGTTTGGCAAAGTATGTATGCTAGAGTTCGTCTATGGGAATGTTATATAAAGACAAAGGATTATAAAAAAGCATTGCAAGAGTTAGAGATGCCTATTTCTGCAATGTTCAATGAGAATATAACTAATTTTCTCACTGGAGTTACATACACACATACTCAAAAATGGAATATAGCTATTAGTTACTTTGAAAAGGCAATATTTGAAGAC
Organism: uncultured Candidatus Saccharibacteria bacterium; assembly: GCA_964391935.1. Lineage (GTDB taxonomy): Bacteria > Patescibacteriota > Minisyncoccia > Phycocordibacterales > UBA5272 > JBBQKQ01. Next base: position 3,612 of record CAYMOA010000001.1, read on the forward strand.
TTTCGTGATGATAGTTATTCAATAATTTCAAATTATTTTCTTATAAAGTGTTATTTGGCAACAAAAAATTATCCAAAAGTAGATGAAATTATAAGTGGGTTTGAATTAAAAAGAGATGAGGTGTTTAATTACAGTTCCCCTTTCCCTTATAGAGAAGAAGCGTTAAAGATAATTTCACTTGCTGTTAAATCAAAAAACTTGAGCGAATTAAGTGTTTCAAAATTAAATGGGATATTGGGATATTTAACTTATGAAATGCTACCTATTAGTAATGAACCTGCCGATGTAATTAGAAACCTAACTAAATCAGAAAAGAAACAGGCAAAAAAATCACTTGAGCTTATAAAGTTAGCTCTTGAAACATTTCCTCAAGAAGTATTTTTTAACTCCATCGCATCAAACTTATTGAATTATGAAAAGAGATTTGATGAAGCTATGGATTACAAAATTAAGACCTTATTTTATCCTATAGATTTTGGTGTAGTGTATGTAAACACTGACTTAAAAGATTGTTCTCTGGAATATCTAAATAATTATGCAAAAAAAGTCAAAAATACTTTTGATTATTATAATAGAACACCTGAAGAATATGTCTCATCTTATGAATTTGATAGTGCCGTTGGTGCACTTTGGGTTAAGAGAGATTACCAGCAAATTGTTGATTTATATCTTTTTGTTGAACCGTATATTGAAGATTTCTCCAAAATAGGAGAAATCAGACAGTATAATGGTGGTGGAGGGTTGTTTGAAATTGCCTATTCATTTAGTGAGGTGGGAAGAAAAGATAAGGCATCTATTTTATACGAAAAGGAATTAAAAATAAAAGGCGAGAGCTCTTCAGTATTGAACAATCTTGCAATAATTTATGAAAAGACTGGGGAATTAAAAAAGGCTAAAAGTTTTATTACAAGAGCAAAAGCATTGGATAAAGAAGATGATGTAATCAGTAAAAATTATTCTAGGATTGTTGGTAGTTCACCTATTAAAGATAAACATAAGACTGAAGTTATGCCAGTTTTAAGAATAACAAAAGAAAGCGTTTCGTTCGATGGGAAGTCTAGTGAAATTGTTTTTGGAAGTAAAAAGTGTCCAATCCCTATGGGGACAAATCAGTTTATTCTATGTGAAAAAATATTTTCATTTCCTGCAGGAGAGTGGCTTAAGGAAGAAGATGTAGTTGATAATTTTTCTAGAGGTATAGACTCCAATAGAGGTTTCTATGATGCAATTAGACTTGTAAATCAAAAGGTAGAGTCTGAACTGAAGATTAAAAAGCTACTTTTATACAAGGCAAATAGAGTGCAAGTTAGACAAAACCATTCATAATTTTAAAGTGAGTCAATTTACTCAATATTTGACTCAATTGAGTCTAAGTTGAGTCGCATTCAAAAGAGCACAATGTATTTGTGTTTTTTTATTTGGCGAAAACACACATATAACTAAAGCCAAAACAATTACTATGAAAAACAACAAAGAATGGAAGTATGTTCCAGTGGAGGACTCAAGTTTAACTTTTACTACTTACGATTTAGGTGTTTCAACTGCCTTGCTCTGTATTGGCTATAAATTATTAACAGTTGAAAAAGATGACCCCAGAAAAGCTCTTTTCGTATTTGAAAAAGAGGACGGAATTGAACAGGATGCTAATAGTTATTTCTCTAATGAGTTAGAGGTTTTAGCTCGTAGCTACTTTGACCATCTTAAGGCACTTAAAAACAAATTATATTCTGAATAAAGCTTTATGGTTTTGACAGAAGAAGACATTATTAAATTCCAAGAGCTTTACAAAAGTGAATTTGGAATGGAAATCTCAAAAAATGTGGCTCTTGAAAAAGCTACCCAACTTTTGAATTTGATGTCAACAATCTGTAAGCCAGAAATTATAACAATAAACAATTAACATTACTCTATATGAATTACAAACAAAATGTAGAAGAATATCTGCAAGAAAAAGGTGTAAAGATTATTAAAAACGAAACTAAAGAACTCGCTGTTCTCTGCCTGTTTAACAGCTGTGACAAAGACAGTAAAGGTTCAGAAGCACACTTATACATAGAAAAAGAGACTGGTAGATTTCATTGTAAGAAATGCGATGCCTCAGGTGGAATTAAGAAACTACGAGAACATTTTGGAGATTTTACCCAACCCACCAACTCACAGGCAAAAAGTAAAAGAAACTTCACTCAAACTCTCGTAGAGGAATGTGCTAACAACTTACCAGATAGAATTAGACAATACTTAAATGACAGGGGCATATCTAATGAAATAATTACTAAAAACAAAATTGGTTTTGGGACATTTTATGGAAGCTCTTGGATTACTATACCCATAAAGAAACAGGATGAATTGGAATACACCTTTTTTGTATTACGAAAAGACCCAGAAAATCTAAACAAAGAATTGCCTAAAAACCTCTTCTTTCCTAAAGGAAAAGGAGAAACATCATTATACGGAGAATATGCCACAGAAAGCCAAAATTTGACCATCTGCGAGGGTATTATGGACTGTCTTTCATTGCAATCTTTTGGAGAAAAGGCACTTTGCTCTACTGGTGGTTGTATGACTTTCAAAGATGAATGGGTAGATGAAAATTTACTTAAATCCAAAAGTATTTATGTTGCATATGACAGGGACGGAGCAGGAGAAAAAGGGTCCGAAAAGGTGCTCAAAAAGTTAAGAGAAGCCAAGTATAGAAACTTATACAAAGTAACTCTCCCAGAGGAGGTTGGAGACAAGGGTGATGTAAATGACTACCTCGCTAAATTAAAGTTTCCCGTTGCCGACCTTTATACAAAGTATTCCGAAACTTACCCGAGGCAGATTGATGGGAAGCAATTTAAGGAAATTAAAATTAAGGAATTGGAAGAAATCCTATCAGAGACAATCATTGGTGATAGAGATACCAAACTCATAACATTTTACTGTCAGCTATCCGCTTTTACCAAGGATAGCCAATTCAACATAATGTTTAACTCTCCGAGCTCTACTGGAAAGAGCTACACGGCATTGGAAGTATCAAAATTGTTTCCAAAAGAAAGTCTATTGAAACTTGGTAACTGCTCTCCTATGGCATTTTTTCACGACAGTGGAAAATATAATAAGGAGACCAATACGATTACTGTGGATTTGTCCAATAAGATTTTAATTTTTACTGAAAATCAACACTACCAACTTTTGGAAAAGTTGAGAGGCTTCCTTTCCCACGATGAGAAGGTAATGAATATAAAAATAACTGACAAAAACCAAAAAGGAGGAAATAAGACCAAAAACATTGAACTTATTGGATATGCTTCGGTGGTATTTTGCACAGCTTCATTGAAGTCTGATGCACAGGAAAAGACAAGATTTATAATCCTATCCCCAGAGATTTCAGATGACAAAATTAGTGGTGGAATTAGAAAGGTTATACAAAAGGAGGGTGAAAACGACAGATATAATCAAGCATTAGAAATCGGTCCAGAAAGAAAACTTTTGAAGTTAAGAATTGAGGCAATAAAAAATGCTGAAATTGAAAACATTTACATTTCACTTGAAGATAGAAAATATCTGGACGAGCAGTTTTTTAAGTCGGTAAGAAGTTTACAACCAAGACTACAAAGAGATATTCAAAGAGTTATTTGTATCGCAAAATCTATCGCTTTACTTAATCTCTGGTTTAGAGATTTGCAGGATAAGAATATAAATTTGCAAAGGTCTGATATAGATGAGGCATTAAGTCTTTATTCCAATATCTCTGTAACTCAAAATTTGGGTATTTCACCCTACCTATACCAACTCTATAAAGAGGTTATTAAACCTTGCTATAACGAGAAAAAATGGGAGTTCGCTCTGCCAGATTTTCAAGGAATAACTTATCAGGAGATTATGAACTATCATTACAAAAAAGGAAAAGGAAAGATGGACTACAACTATTTACGACAACAAATTCTGCCAGAGTTGGAGGCTTGTGGCTTGATTGAGAAAGAATACACAGGGGTTAAGGTCAAAATTCATTTAACAGATACAAATGATGAAAGTGAGAGTGTGAGTGGTGAAAAATTATAAAAATAAATAAAATATATGCAAGAAGAAAATAAAAATAAAGGTGGACCAAAGACAAATGAAGGTAAGGCTATTTCAAAATATAATGCCACAAAACACGGACTATT
>CAYMOA010000001.1:7859-42432 GCA_964391935.1 uncultured Candidatus Saccharibacteria bacterium
AGACAAATGAAGGTAAGGCTATTTCAAAATATAATGCCACAAAACACGGACTATTAAGTGGCGAGGTTTTATTGGAGGGGGAAAACCAAGAAAAGTTGGATGAATTAAATTATTGGTGTTACGAAGTTTTTAAGCCAGTGGGAAGATTAGAGGAGATTTTCGTAGACAGAATTGTTTCGTGCTTATGGAGACAAAGGAGGGCTATTGTGGTTGAGAGAAATGCTATGGAGTTTGAGCGACAAGACCAGACAACTTTTTCATCTAGTTTTGGTGGAGACAGCACCAAGAAAGGCGAAAGAGCAATGATTGATAATGATGTTATAGAGAAATTGCTTCGCTACGAAACTACCATTGAAAGAAGTATGTATCGTGCCATCCACGAATTAAATCGTTTACAAGCAGAAAGAACTGGGAAAGTCGTTCCGCAGACAGTTTGGGCTTCTGTTGATGTGAACAAAGGCGATGGGTTCGTTTCGCAAAATTAACACTGTTAAATCGTTCTATCTCAAATGATTTCGGATAGAAATAAAAAAATTATGGGAAGATATGATTATTCAAGTAGAACAGAAGTTGAAGATACTAAAAAAATTTCTGCAAGTTTTCTCAAGAAATTTAACTACTTTACTGGCTATAATTCTGGCACAATTACTTGGACGACAACCAATTTTGGAGAAGAACATAAAAGTAGTGTTGGGGTTGCTGTTACTGTTAATGATACTGTTTATCAGTTAAGAATACACTATACCCAGACCGAAAGAGACACAGGAGAGAAAAAAGATTTTGATTACAACATTCCCCTAACATCCACTCCTTGCCGTTATGGTGGCAAAAGATGGTGGTTCATCTGTCCTTGGTATAAGAACAATGTTTATTGTGGTAGGAGGGTTGGAACTTTGTATAAAAATGGAGACTATTTTGCCTGTCGTCATTGTTATAACCTAACCTATCATTCAAAAAATATAAATAGAAAGTGGAAGTTTGGAGTATTGATGAGTGTTTACGATATAGATGAGAATATCCATGAAGTTTACAAGAAAATGAAAAAGAAGACTTATCGTGGTAAGCCAACAAGATTACATAGGAAACTCTTAAAACTTTATCGTCAGGCGGACATTGCCGAACAACAAATTTATGAAGCATCAAGGTTGTTGGGTATTAGAAAATAGTATTGTGAGAATATGGGTAGGTAAAGTTACCAAATTTATGCTATACTATATATAGTTCTTTGAAAATCAAAGATTTGTAGTCCGTGCAAATAATTCGGACCATTTATATCTCCTTATTAGGTAGGCAACTTGGGAAATCTGCGAGAAGCCATATGATATAAATGACTAACTTAAAACGGTTGGGAGATTTCGCTTAATGTGTCGCATTGAGCCAAACCTCTTTACCGTTTTTTGTTTTCTAAAAAACTCAAACGGCACGGAGGATAATTAAGAAAATAAAATATGATATATACAAATAAAATTAAAAAAGCAATTAAGTTTGCAATTGAAACTCACGAGATAAACCAAAAGCAAAAGAGAAAAGGAAAAGATATTGCCTATATTACTCATCCTTTCACTGTTGGTTTAATACTAGCAAAAGCAGGTGCAGATGAAAATGTTGTGGTTGCAGGTATCCTTCACGATACAATTGAAGATAGTATAAAAGAAAAGAAGGTAAATAAAGAACAAATTCAAGAACTTTTCGGCGAAGAAGTTGCTGAAATAGTAGGAAATGTTACGGAAGAAAACAAAGAAATGTCTTGGGAGGATAGAAAGAAAGAAGCCAGAGAACATCTTAAGACTATGCCATTAAATTCACTTTTAGTTAAGACTGCTGATGTTATCAGTAACACGAATGAAATTTTAGAAGATTTTAGTGATGTTGGATTTGAAGTTTTTGATAGATTTAATGCTTCTAAATTAAATGTTCTTTATCACTACATATTAACAATAAAAATAATTCGTGAAAGATGGCAGGATAATCCTTTTAGAAGTGACTTGGGAAAAATAAACATAGAACTACTTCGTTTGGAAGCATTGCTCCGAGGTTCTATTGCTTATACTGAGTGGAACATTTATTTTATTGAATATGAAATGCAGACCGAATATCCATTCTCACCATCAAGAGAAAAAATAGAAAAACTATGTGGTGATTTTCATATCATAGTAAATCAATATGAAAAAGATTTTAGTATAAGTAATTTTCTATCAGAATCTAGAATAATAGTAAATTTGTTCAGAGAATTGATTTCACAGATAGAAGAAAAAGAGGAAGGTGTTGATTTGTTGCTAAAAATGCACATAGTGGATATAAGTTATTCACTCAAGCAAATTACAGATGAAAGTTGAGGTATGTAGATTGTTGTATCATTTTTAAGCATAAATACAGTTCTAACTTCCTCCACGATGGGTAGCCAAATAAAAATACTACGCATGAATATGTGTGGTATTTTTATTTGCATATTTGCAGGGACGAGAAAGACGGAAGAAAAAAGAAATTGCCCTTGTCTTTTTTCTGAGTCGGGGTCGCGGAAAATTTTCTGCAAGAAAATTTATCTGTGACCGAGTCCCTGTAGAAAATGATATAATCCCCTTATGGCAACAGCAAAAGATTTTACAGAATATATTTTAGATAATACCCATTCACCCAAAATTCGAGTTCGTTCTATGTTTGGTGAGTTTGCACTGTATTATGAAGACAAAGTCGTGGCCCTGATCTGTGATAACACTTTGTTTGTAAAAATCTCTGAGAATAATAAAAAGTTTTTGGGAGAAAATAAAATTGGTCCAGCATATCCAAAATCAAAGAATTTTTATATAATTACAGAAGAACAGATTGAAACTCCAAAATTCCTACAAACAATTTTCAAAAATGTTTCGACTTCATTGCCGAAGAAAGAAGCAAGGAAATAAATAAAAAATATGATAACATACTAAATTATGGCACCAATTACATTCACTGAAAAAAGAAATGAGATCTTACGAGCACTTACTGATTTAGGATTTATAATGACCTCAGATTCACTTTCGCAAGCAGAATATGTACTAATTGATGGTTTTGTGAATCAACCAATACAAAGTGAATTAAGTGGGGACTTTGTAGTTGGAGGTCCAACCATACCGCTAGTAATGTTACTACGAACAAGAACGAAAGAAATTGTATACATTCCTTTAAAAGCGCTTATAAACGTAAATATTTAAACTTATGACAACTACAGATAATCTTATAAGTAAGAAAGGAACAAAAAAAGAAGTAATAAAAGAAAAAGACATGAAAGGTTTTTTTGAGTATCAATCCAAAAGGTATATTGATAATGAACTTGCAAAGCTTTTTAGGGACACTACAGAGAAATTCGTAGAGGAAACTGAACTAAAATTAAAAGATATTGAAATTAAGTTTGAGGAAAAAATTGAGAAAAAAGAAACTAAAACCACAGAGATTTTAGCAGTCTTCATAACACTCTTTACATTTATATCAATAAATATAAGTATTTTTACTAGAGTGCAAGATATTTTAACTGCAGCAACACTAATGCTATTGATAACTTTTCTTTGCACTTTTCTACTTTGTCTTTCTTTTTTTATGCTTTCAGATCAGACTAAAGAAAAAAGATACCTATCGGGTCTTTTTTCTTTAATTGCACTTTTTTTACTTTTAGGAATTGTAACTTTAGTAAAATTCGGTTTTCTTAAAAATATTGCACTTAACCCAGCACCTAAAGAGCAAACAGTTAAATCAATAAAAGCAGAATTTAATTAAAATAAATAAATTTACAAAATACATGGACCTAACTATGAAATTAGAAAACAAAGTTGAAAAAGCTAGCAATTTTGGTACATTTTACGGTATAATTACCCCGATGCGATAGCCGAGACGGATTACAGGCGCCTGTCCGCAAGACAGGATACGTAGGTTCAATTCCTACTCGCATCTCAAAATATGAATGCCCAAGAATATATTAAAAGGAGGCTAGATGAATTGAAACCAGAAAAGAAAAATATTTCAAAAGATGAACTAACTGATTTTGTTTATAAAACAATAATGTCAAAAAAGTTTAGGAAATTTTCCGCGAACCAAGATTTGATGAATCACGTTAGAGAATCAATTAAAATAAATATTCAAAATAATCAGCCAATAAACTTTGTGTTCCCCCACGGTGCTTATAAATTATGGAGACTAGAAGAAGCGCCAAACCCAGATTGGGCGGAACTTTTTACTTCTATGTATTTTACAAAATGGCTCAAACCTATTTGTGAAGTATACGAGCCAGGTGTTTTATTTGAATACTTTGTTGATGATTCGATTCTTATTCCGATGAATAATTTAACAAATGAAGAAGTAGAATCTTATTTAAATGAGTACGAAAAAGTTCTACATTTTCTTAAAAAATACCAACCAGAAAATTTTAAAATGACTATTGTCAAATTTAGCGACGTATACGGAGATATGAATAAATTCAATTCTGTTTTAAATGAAAGCATAGAAAAACTGACCGGAACTAATCCCACTTTTGCAGAAGAACAACTAAAAATGACAGAGTTGAACGCAAGACCGACAGAAGAACAAAAACAAGATCCAAAATGGAGAGAAAAAATCCGAATAATTCATGATGCATATATGCCAATTAAAAGAGAACAAGGTTACTACTACAAGCCAGAAAAAATACCTGTATTTTGTCAGAATCTTTCTTCTGGAAAATTTGTTGCTGTTGGAACTACTAAAACTTCTATTGCAAAATTCTGGGTTGGTGTTGGTGCTCTCCAAAAACGAGGAAATAGTTTTATAGAAACAATTCTTTCTCTTTCACAAATAGATAAAACATCAGCAGTGTGGGAAGAAGTAAAAATTGATGGTTTAAACGGAAAAAACTTTTCAAAGATTAGAATAATTGAGTAATGCTTTATTATATAGACTAAATCTTCAAATTAGAACTAAAAGCGCGGAGGTGGTTCTCTGAACCTCCTTTTAGATTTTGATAAACATTGATTATTTCTGCGTTACTAGTCTTTGCGATTTCCTGATCCAGATCTTTGATATCCATTTCTTCTATTAATACCCCAACTTTCAAAGCTTCTTCTAGAGAAATCATACCTTGAGCTGTCAAATCATCAAATAACTTTTTCATTGATGGGTTTGTAAAAGCACCGACTGAATCATCGGTTACCGGGTCAGGGATATTGTACTTATCAAGCAAAACTTTTACTCTACTGGTGTGAGTCTGTTCACTTCCAGTGATATTAGAAAACACTCGGGCATTCCACTTTTGATGGAGAATCAGGTAAACGTCCCTAGCGAGTTTTTCTTCTTCTCGCATACGCACTAGTCCATTTATTTCTTCATTTGATAGTGAGCCAACTTTAGAATTTGCATTTTCTAGATTTTGAGTTACATGATCTGTGAATGTCATATTTTTATTAGAAGAATAAATAAAGGCAAACAAAAAAAGCAAAACTACTACAGCAACTATTATTAATTTTGTTTTATTATTTTTCATATCTACACTGTATACTACATTTTTCAAATTAAAAAAATTCAAACCTTTCTGGCTTGCATGTAATATTAGCATATGCTAATATATTTACATGAAAAGAAATGGGGACACAAAGTTTGATTGCTTCTCCTCAGAAACCCGAGTCAAACTTATCAAATGTTTAGAAAAAGAAAAATGTGTTTCCGATTTACTTGGGCATTGTAACTTGTCACAGTCAGCACTTTCTCAACATTTGAAAATCTTGAAAGATGCTGGTTTTATCAAATGTGTCCGTGATGGACAGAGACAAATCTACTCTGTCGCCAACAAAAAAGTCCTCTCTCTCGCTGAATCCTTGTTAAATCTATAATTTTTTAAAAAAGCTTTTCGAAGCGAAGTTTTGTGCCATATCTAACCAAACACAAATACATTCTGACACATCAATCAGATTACAAAAAATGTTAAAATGTTTATATGTTAAAAAATAATTATTTATTATCAGGTGCGCTTCTATTTATATTTATCTCACTCTTTTTTCTAATTTACTTTTTCCAAGGAACTAAACTTTACTCTAGAGCTGTGATGGAACATGCAGAGAAACTTGTCTCCGAAGACATGCAAATCTCCCCCACCGAATCCGCCCGTTTCTACGCTTATGTTTCTACCCTTTATTTTGAAATTTTACAAAAAGAAAAAGACCCAGGCAAAGCTATCGTTGCGACCGCACTCCTAATCGACCAAGTTTTCCCAAACGAGAAAAACAAAACCACGAAATTTTTAACCTCACAAAACCTAGACAGAAGCCTAGAATTAAATGACAAGACAAAAATATTTTTTGAAAACTTTTTAGCTGAAGAGAAAAAAGAAAGGGAACATATAAGCGATTACAAAATTATAAAAAACAAAGACAAGTGGTCGGGAGAAAAATTCCTAGGTATTGAGGTTTTAAATTATAAATCTTTTATTCTAGAAAAAAGTTTGGTTGACCAAGTATCACCTCCACCAAAAGAAAATAGCCCAGAACAAAAAGAAGCCATCACAAGTTTAATCGAAACAACAAAACATCTGAGCGCGGAGCAGGCGGCTTGGGTTAATTTCTGGAGTGCCATGCACATGACACCGAGCCTGGCTGGAGTTTGGCAAGATAGACTTTTTACAATTTCTAAAAGTCATTTTCTAAAAGACAGCGAGTACGCTTATGCGCAAATGGTTTTAGCACAAAGCCTACATGACACTTTAAAAGAAACTTGGAAGGTTAAAGAAAAATACTTAACAAAAAGACCAAGTCTGTATAGTCAAAAAATAACTCTTGCAATGGAAGACCCTCAATACCCATCATATGTTTCAGAATATTCTTCTGTTGGGAAAGTGGCAAGTGAAATTATTATCAAATTCTTTCCTCACAGAAAAAATATTTTATTAAAAGACCAGGAGACAAGTAGTGAGATAAGTCAGTGGGCAGGATGTTCTTTTTCTTATGACGAAGAAGCGGGTAAGAAATTGGGAGATTTAATTTTAAAAGAAATAGAATCTAAAAATAATTTACAAGCAATCAGAGAAAACTCATTTTTACCAGATTTTCTTTATGCTTTGAAAACCAGAATGAACAACTTCACCTCCGAAGCCCATGTTTATAATTGGGGTGAATAGATAATATGAAACCATAAAAAGTTTGGTCGAATTTTTATGGTTTTATAACTGTATCCTCCCACTCGAATTTCTGACCTTTAAAATATGAATCTATAAATGGTACAAGTAAACTTGCAAGTGGTAACGCAAAAAAGAAAGCAGGTTTAAAACTTGAAAAGATATAAAGTAGAATTGTAATAAAAACTAAAGATAAAGAAAAAATAAGTCTGCCTATTGTTGTGTCAGGTGTAGTTTTTGGATCGGTAATCATAAAGAAAGAGAAAAGGATTATCGGCACACTCAACAAATGGTGAAAGATATTTCCACTAAAAAGGTTTACGTATGAAAAAAGCAAAACGGTAAAAGAATATGGAATTAAAAAGAATAGGGCTACGTCGGTCCTCTTTACACTATAACTGATCAATAAACCACAAGCTAAAACAAACAAAGCCAACATGCTCGAGTCAAAACCCCATTGATACGGTGTCACCGCAGCAAGCCCTGGAAAAGCCAAAATAGTCATAACTATACCAAAGTTGTTTGGATTAAAAATATGTTTATTGTTGTATCGAACAATGAATTTACTTGCCACAGTTACAAAAGTACAAAATATAGCAGCTTGTAAACTCTGAGTGCTCATCAAAATGATAATCGGCATACCGGCAACGAAAGAACTTTTCCAGTTATATGGTATCTTTGCGAACCAAGAAAAGTAAACTTGGAACAGTTGCATAAAAACGAAAATAGTTACGATATACCAAAGTTGTATTTGTGGAAGTTTTAAGACAAAAGTCGCCATCAATAAAACCACAACTAGAAATGCCATTTGAAAATATATCTGATTAATGTTTTTCATATTTTAATTATAGCACTAAGATACAATACCCCTGCCAGGGGGTCAGGGTAAACTACTGAACAATAAAATATTGTAAATCTTTGGCTCTGTCTAATTCTTCTATGTTACCTTTCCATTCCCTATAAACAATATCCTCTTCTTTAATTTCTTGTGTATTTGTATATTTTATTTTATCTCCCAATTCTTCTAGATCACTCACATAAAATTTTTGGGTTTCATTATCTTTGTAAAAAACTTTAATTTTCTGATTTTCTAAAATCAAAGAATAAATATTTAGGTGAGAATTGCTTTTATATGTGTCCACACTGTTTTCTTTTATATTAAATTTATAAATCACATCGTAAAAATCTGAGACACTTCCCTCTTTAAAGCGAGACTCTAAAAAGTATAGGTGTTCAGGTGTGGTCAAAGTCAACATCTGGGCGCAATGCTCTGGGTCCCAAAAAACATTTTCGGAAACTTTTTCAAATTTGTTTTTTTCAGAAAAATTTATTTCTTCTAGTTTTTGATTAGTTGCAATATACCAAAATCTTCCAATCTCTTTTTCTTCTTTGTCTTTTTTTTCTTCTTTAAATCTATACAAATATGCTTTCCCATCTTTTGACAAAACCTCACCTTTTTCTTTTGTAAAACTTTGTCTAGTATCACCACTCATCAAGTCAGTCTTAAAATAAAAACTCAATCCTATTAAAATGAAAACACAAAATATTACAAACATTCTTTTATTGTTCATTCCGGTAATTATAACACTCAAACAAAGAAATAGACCGAGATGCAACGTGCATCTCGGTCCTGAGATTGCAGGTGTCCAGCCTTAACTCTGCTGGACAAGACCTCCTGAGAGGAGGCGAAGTGGTAGCCCTTGCTCACTCCACTTTAGGTTGACGGTCGAGTCCTGTGTCGGACACCCGTATGGCCTTGTAGAATATTCTATCTTAAATATTTAAAAAAGCAAGACATCGGCTTGCATAATATATTAGTATCTGCTAATATATTATTATATGACAAATAACAATAAAAAAGTAATAATTTATTCGACACCTACTTGCCCGTATTGTGTTTATGCTAAACAATATTTTAAGGACAAAAAAGTCCCTTTTGAAGATGTTGATTTATTTATACACAGAGACAGAATAGAAGAAGCAAGATCAAAAAGTGGACAAAATGGTGTGCCAGTGATAGACATCAATGGTCAGATAGTTCTTGGTTTTCAGCCTGAAGTTTTTGAAAAACTTCTGAATCAATAATTACTCAAACTCGATTGGTATTTCCAAAGCATCGTCATTTTCTGGGAGACCAGATGGGTTATCTTTTTTGAGAATTATCGCACCTTTTTTAGAATAAACATTTGACTCTAGTTCATAGGAAATATTAGCTTCGAATGGAACGAACTCGTTTGTCATCCAGTCGCCTTTGGCTTGGGCCACACCAGTGCCAATTATTTTCCCATCCCAGTCAACAATAAAAATCGGGAATGATGCTTCGAAAAACCAGCTACCTCGGGCACTACCTGTAACTTTTACCGGGCTTTTTATTTTCTGATTTGGTTTCGGACTATCTAAAATAATTTTATCACCTTTATCTTCTATGATATTTTTGATATTCTCTTGATTTATAGGATTATTATCTTTTTCTTTTGCAGGATTGATCCCTATAGAAAAAATCACACTCAAAATAGCAAGAACAAAAAATACTAGTGCAACTATAATAATTTTTTTATTTATATTTTTCATTTATTTTCTTCTTCCTCTTCCTTTTCTTTTTTATACTCTTTTAAATGTTTCCAAAAAGTTGACACTGTGTCTTTTTCTTTAACCGCGGTTTTTAAGAAAAAGTCGCGCACTGTAGAGTAGAGAACGTCAGTAGCGTCAGAAATAAATTTTAAAAATAAAACTATAAAATGTAGTAGCCAGTGGAAAATAGCCAACATAGACTTGGTAAAGTTTCCTTTTGTCGAGTCATAAAAAGCAAAAACTTTCTCTTTTGCTTCGTCGATATTATTATTTACATCTGCATCCAAAAAAGCACTGGTAACTATTTTTTCAATCTTTTTTCTATTAATAAAATATCTAATAGAAAGATAAAAAGCCGCAACCAAGAATGGAATTAGAAATAAATAAAAACTATTTAACATATTTTATGAGTAGCGAACGAATTTTGCGATAGATGTGTTTTCACCAAATTTTTGGATAGCACCAGAAAGTAGGTCGGCAATAGTTTTAGAGTCGTCTTTCAAAAACTTTTGGTTCATGAGTACTGAGCCGGCTAAAAACTCCGCCCACTTACCTTCTGCAATCTTTGCTTGGATATCTGCTGGCTTTCCTGTTTTTGCAGCTTCTTCCATGAAGGCTTCTAAGTATTTGGCTTTTACAGATTCATCGATATCAGATTCTTTTACGAACTCTGGGTTCATACCTGCGATGTGAACTGCAATATCAGAGGCAAGAGCGATGAACTCTGGGTTTGCTGCTACGAAGTCAGTCTCGCAAACCAGTTGCACCATAGCGCCCACTTTCCCACCTTGGTGGATATAAGCTTGAGAACACACAGCTCCAAATGCTCGGTCACCTTTCTTTGACGCATCAGCAGACGCTTTCTTTCTCAAAGCGATTTTTGCTTTTTCCATGTCACCGTTACTTTCTTCTAGTGCTTTTTTACATTGCATTATAGAAACTCCAGTCTCATCTCTTAATTTTTTTACTTCATCCATTGTTACTGCCATAAAATTATATTTTTGTTTTATCTGTTAATCTAGTCGCACTTTACTCCTCCTTGTAAAGGAGGCTGGGAGGATTTGTCCTATTCTGCTGATTCTATCTTTTCGCCGATGTAGTCTAACACAGTTTGGATAGACAGAGAAGATGAATCATTAATTACTATCGGATAGTTTACTTCTTTTATATTACAGTCAGTATTACAAAGAGCAACTACAGGGATACGCATATACTTTGCCTCAGCGAGAGCGATGGCTTCGTGTTTAGAGTCAACAAGTAGAATTGCTTGTGGGAGTCCTGCAACTTGGGCCATACCTCCAAAGTTTTTTGTCATACGCGCGATATCACGGTCGATCAAAACATTTTCTTTTTTTGTATAAACAGCAAACTCACCTGCTTCTTTTTTGGTTAAAAGTTCTGCTAATTTTTCAACTCTTTTTTTAATTTCACCAAAGTTTGTTAGAGTCCCACCGATGAATCTTTCTCCTGCATATGGTAGAGACAACTTCATACCAGCACTTGTAACTTGGGCGCGAGCTTCTGGTTTTGTACCAATGATTAAAAATTGTTTTTTATCTGCAACTATTTTTTGTAAGAATTCTACAGCCTTCTCAACTTGAGCAGCTGTTTTTTCTAAATCAATAATATCTTTACCTCCTTTTGTAGCGTAAAGAGAGTTCTTTACTGATGGGTGACGGCGAGTTTTAGAGTAGCCAAAATGCGCACCTGTTTCTGTTAATTTTTTAACTAAGTCTTCTTTTGTCATATATTTTATTTTCTATTTTAATTTTATTAATTATTATCCCAAGTATCAGAAGGCTCTGTAATTTTTGTTGAACTGGTTAAAAATAAACTGTCAGGATAATTATCATTTGTGAATCTGGATGTATCTATATTTTCTTGGTATCCACCTTCTTTTGCTGCCTCCCGTTCAATCTTTGCAGCGATAATCATTTCTTGCTCTCTAAGGTATTGTTCATCTTCTGGTAATAGTCCATTGTATCCTTGAGCGCACCTAGCCAAACGACGTATTTGAGCTTTGAAATTTATTTCGTCTTCATCACCATCATAATCACCATATTTTCTAGCCATAAAAATACTTGTTATTTTTTTTTAATATTCAAAAAGTTTTTACTACAACACCTGAATATTTCCTACAAAAGTTTTACTCTTGTCTGTCACGAAAATTTCGGCTCGGGTGAGCGTCCCCGATGCTGTAATTGCTTTTGAACTGGTCAGTATTCTAACACAGAAGTAATTTTTTTTCAAGAACAGAAAACACCCCTACCCCTCTTTCGAAAAGAGGGGTTTTCGAGTTCTAACATATTTTTCTAGTTCTAATTTAACTTGTAAAACATTGCTCTCAACAGTTTCATTTGTAAATCTTAATGTTTGGATACCATATTTGATAAAAAATAAGTTATCTCTTTCACATCTTTTTCTTTTTGTTTATTGTGTATTTCTCCATCTATTTCAATTATCAATTTTAATTTGCTGCAGTAAACGTTTGGTTGTTCCTTAAATCTCTCGCTCTTGCTACCAAATTTGAGTCATATCTAATAAAAATAGTTTCTTGAGATGTCCCCCTCTTTTTGAAAGAGGGGTTAGGGGTGTTTTCAGTGCCGGGAGATTTGGTGTTTTCAATATCTGTCATAATCTAATGCTTTTTTCTGTCTTTTGTGTTATTATATCAAACATAAAAATTTAAATAATAAATGCATCCAAAAAATCATAGAACTATAATGAACGAAAATATCCGCGCACACGAACTTCGTGTCCTCGGAGAAAACAATGAAAACCTAGGCGTGATGGACAGAAATGCTGCCCTGAAAATAGCCAAAGAAAAAGGAGTGGACCTCATTTTAACAGCAGAAAACGCAGTGCCACCAGTGGCAAAGATTATCGACTACGGTAAATTCGCCTATTTAGAAAATAAAAAAGATAATCAAAAAAGAAATAATGACAATACTACGGAGACCAAAGTATTGCGTTTAACTGTGGGTATCGGTGAGGGAGATCTAACAAACAAAGCTAAACAAGCGAGTGAGTGGTTACATGAAGGTCACCGAGTAAAAATAGAATTGAAATTAAAAGGCCGCGCTAATGCTATCGAACATGATTTCTTAAAAGAAAGATTGCAGAGAATTTTGATATTGCTTACTGAGAATTATAAAACTGCAGAGCCGATCAAAAAAATCCCCAATGGTATGACAATGGTTATCGAAAAAGCTAAAGGCAAAATGGGCGAAGCCGCAGAGAATTTGTAATTTGTTTTTAGGAGAGTTATAATACTTGCCCTATGATTTCAAAAACTGAAAACAAAATTATTGATTTTTCTTTATTATCACTTACTAATCTTTCAAATATTATCCCTACTAGAATCCTTAAAAAACATCTAAACGCAGACGGTAAGGTATATTTCGAACTAGTTTCCTGCGTATTTAAACCCGACCAGTGGACAAAAGCATTCTTACGGGGTCTTTACCAGTTTGGTGAGCAAGGAGGGTTTACAGACAAAACAGTTGTCGAGCTAGGGAGCGGTTGTGCTATAAACTTAATTTTAGTGAACAATATTTATAACCCTAAATATATTTACGGCTCAGATATTCATCCAGATGTTTATGAAAATGCATTAAAAAATGTTTCTTTAGTTTTACCAGAAGAAAAAAGAAATAATATAGAAATAATTTCTGGTGGACATAACCTAGACTCTTGGATGAAGGATGATTTTAAGGTTGATGTCATTTTCGGTTGTCTCCCTCAAGTAATTGCCCCATCTCATATTGCTAACAATAACTTTACCGGTGAGAAAAACGAGGCTTCTTCTCACTATTACATCCCAGAAGAGTACCCATTAGCAAGAACATCTACCCACACTTTAGGACTAGCATTAAATGAACATGCTTTAAGAAAATTAAAAAGCAGATTAAATCCGTGTGGAAAAATAGTTTTGAACTTGGGTGGTAGGACAGGAAAAGAGAATTTATTAGAAATGTTCACTGCTAGTGGTTATACACCAGAAATATTACATGAGGAATTTATTGAGCAACACAGTGGTACAAGTATAGAAACTTTTGTAGAGATTGAAAAAAGATCTTCTGCCGATCATACTTTTGAATTCTTCAATGAGTTTGGTCAACAGATATCTGCAGCACAGGCTGACATCGATAGAAAAGGTGGTAAAAAAATATACCATAAAATATATGTGATCGCTGGTACAGTTGCCGACAATGTTTAGTTGCAAATTTGTCAATACTCTGTTATAATTGCACAATCATTTTCTTTATGAAAACAAAAAAATCATTATTAAAAAGACTGAAAATCACCAAGAACGGCAAAATCCTTGGTCGTGCCAAAGGTATCGGTCACTTCAACGCTCGTAAAAGACGTGTTGACCAACTTGCCCAAAGAAAACCTGTTCCTTTTTCTATGACTAACAAAGAAAAGAGACGTTTCCTACCAGGTCTTGTAAAGATTGCCAAAGCAAAAGCTTATATAGCTAAATAATATAATTTTATGACAAGAGTTAAAAGAGGAAAAATTTCCCTAAAAAGACGAAATAATGTTCTAAAAGATGCTAAAGGTTTTAGACTACAACGTTCTAAAAAAGAGCGCTCTGCAAAAGTAGCCCTTCGTAAAGCCGGAGTTCATGCTTTCTCTCACAGAAAAGACAAGAAGAATGACATGAGAAAACTTTGGAATGTAAAGATCAATGCATCATTACGAGAAGCGGGTACAACATATAGTAAATTCATCAACTTGATGAAAACTAAAAATGTAGTGCTTGATAGAAAAGTTCTTGCGGAAATCGCTCAGAAACATCCTAAAGTTTTTGCAAACCTAGTAAAAGCAATTTAGTAAAACAAAAAACTCTAGAATATTTCTAGAGTTTTTTGTTTATATATGTTAAAATGATTAAACTTGTTTTAAACAAGACTGCTCTCATAGCTCAGTTGGTAGAGCAACTCCCTCTTAAGGAGATGGTCGTAGGTTCGATCCCTACTGAGAGCACAAAAAATAAAATAAGCAATTTGCACTTTACAGTGCTTGTTTGATTTTATTTACAGTAGGGTGAGAAAGCAGGAGCGAAATTCTGTTGTGAACGAAGTGTCTCAGAACGGGTGAAGCTGGTCGCGGAAAATTTTCTAGAAGAAAATTTATCTGTGACCTATCCCTGTTCAGAAAATTTCTTAATTAAAAAAAATACAAAAGTATTAAATGAATTATGTTATAATAATACTAGAAATATGGAACAAGTAGGAACACCCAAAAAGACAAACGAACAAAGGTTTAATCCCGAACAAATCAGCAAGATTTTGAATAGTCCAGAAACTTTGGAAAGAATGAGAAAATTGGAGCAAGGTTTAGTAGGCAATACTATCGGATACACAATAGAATTTCTAATTTGTTTTCCAAAAGCCATACAAACAGATGTGAATAATTTCTTGGATTTTGTTTTAGCACAAAGTCAAAAACCAGAAGACCTTTACGGAAAAAGTTCTTTTCCTGAACAAAAAACTGTTACAAGATACTATGTTAATTTTTTCAAATCTAAATATCCAAACAAAGATATTAAATTACACTTTGCTGAAATAGGCAGACAAAATTATTCTTTCCACGCATTTAATTCTTCATTCTTACAATCCATCAAAACCCACGGACTTGACCCACACGAAAGACAATATGACTGGTCAGAATTGAAGGAAATAAAGGATATTATGGAAGGTATTCAAAGTAATCAGCATATCGGTCTGGCATTTCAAGATAAAGGGAAAATATCTTTTTCTGAAAGTCCTATTGTGAGTTTTGACTATGGAAATGGTTCCCCAGAATGGTTTGATATGTTTGTTTATCATTTTACAAAAAATAATAAACTTTATAGGCATAGAAATTATGCAGAAGCGAAAGAAAAAGTTACAGAACAAACGAAGTGGTTGCAAGACCCAGACAGACTTGTGAAAATCTATGGCAGTCAATCTGCAAACGCACCAGTAATTACACAAGAACAGGCAGACAAAATAATTTCTTTTTTTGATAAATACTGGAAAATTTTCGCAGTTGATAGTGTTCCGATGCTTGCAATTTATCCTGATGAACAAACAAAAAGTGCTTCTGAAATGTTGAAAATAAGAGAAGAAATTTCAGCAGAAATAAGAAGAACCTCAATGTTTCAAGATGTTGAAAGAAGTAAAAACGAGGAAGACAGGTTGATTGAGTTTGTTTCAAATATGTTACCACATAGTGGAAGTATAAATAGTAAAACTGACCAGAAAATTGAACCAGACAAAATTGTTTATGTGAATTTACCGAATGCTAATGAAATTTATATCCAGTAAGACCGTCTAAATTTTACTTGACAGAATGTCAGGGTAGTATATACTAATACTACAAACGCCTTCGGGCTTTCAGTAGAGCAATCTACTGGGTAAAATAATTACAGCAATGATTTAATTGCTGTTTTTATTTTGTAAAAATCTTCCTTACTTACAATATCAAATTTTTCTTGCAACCGTTTAGTATCATATAAACGCAGTTGGGAAATTACGATTGATTGCACACCACTTTGCGTATTTATCTTTACATAATAAGGATTATTTTCTTTTATCTTGGTAGAAAGTGCACAACCCCAAAACAAGTTATTATTGAACTTTTTGACTACAACTATCGGCCTTTCAAATAGTTCACCTTTGCCGTCTTCTTCATCGCCAATGTTTAGACCAAGTGAAAGCCACCAAATTTCACGCTCTTTCATATACACAGGATTTACCAACCTATCCTTTCTATCGTATTCTTTTTTGATTTCATTCCAAGTATCAAAATTCTTCATGTAATCTACCTTATATCAATCGGTCGGACAACATCACCTATCCCCTTTACTGCCCCACCACCAGTCGGACCTTGGAAAATTTCATTGGCAGTATTTCCAATAAAATAAGTTATACCAATAGCTGATAACATGATAGTAAGACCTAAAAGTGCTGGCCACAAATCTTTTATCCCCTCGGCTTTTCCGATTTTCCCATCGTAAAAACGTCTGAAAATAACATATAAAAAAAGTGCGATTGCTATTGCTACAAATACAATAATCAGTGGGTTGATAATGCGGGCAAATAAAGTACCACCCAAACTATATATCGCTTTTTCTACGGCTGTTTCTGCTGCTGGCATATTTTATTTTTATAAATTTAGTTTAGCAAGGATTCTAAAAAAAGAAAGGCCGGCGCGAAGCGCCGGCCAAACCTATTTTAAACTTTTTTAATTTAATTTTTAAAAATTAATTGTTATAGTAACCACCTCCACGAACACCACCAACTTGAGGAAGACTAGGAGCAGTTATTGTTTTCGCTCTGTTTGTGTCTATTCCGAACAACGCACCAAGCAACTGAATTAAGCCGTAAACAGCGAACATTACAGCAAGTCCTACAAGACCCCAAAATAAGTTAGTGCTATTTTTCGCATCATCACTAAATAATCCGAATAGCTTCCATCCCATTTTACTAGCAATAAAACCTATAACCAAAAAGAAAAAAACCAAAACTGCCAGAGCTGGCAATGCCCAGTTTAGGAAGTTAATAAAAATCTCAAGGTCTCCCAAAACATCTTTTACTGGTTTTAAGAAAGGTGAAGCTGCGAATGTTACTGCCGGAACAGCAAGCAGAGTTGCGAAAGCGATTTTTGTATACAAATTTTTCATAATTTATTTATAATTTAATTATTATACTCATGAGTATAGCATTTTTAAAATATTTGCAAGATTTCCTATGTGTAAAAGAATGTGTTATAATAGACCGCATATGATAACTCACAATCTTATTGAAATCCTTACAATTATCTTCTCAATATCCACAATCGGACTTATTATAATGAACCAACCACAAAGTGGTGACACTTTTGGAACAAGTGGTGGTGTAGTACAAACTAGACGTGGTTTTGAAAAACAACTACATATTCTGACTATTGCTTCGTCTGTAGTATTGTTGGTGCTTGTACTAGCTGGACAAATCATATAATTAGTTAGTGTCTGCTCCCCCTCTTTTTTAAAGAGGGAGCTGGGGGTGTTTTTAATTAGTGAACAATATGCAAGGTTTAAAAGAAAAAATAAAAGTTTTGTTTTCCCATTTTTTGTCTCCCAAAGAAATATTTTTGGTATTTTTTCTTTTGTTTTTATCTTTCTTTTTCTTTTTAAATTTTATTTATAAAAGTTCGACCTATTTTATGACAGATAGAATAGTTTACTCAGGTAGTGCTATAGAAGGTGTGATCGGTAGTCCAAAGGAAACCAACCCCTACAACTCGGTAACCCAAGTCGACAAAGACCTGAACACCATACTCTACTCTTCTCTTTTAGATAATAATTTACAGCCCAGACTTGCAGAAAAAGTAGAAGTAAGTAATGACAAAAGTATTTATAGAATAACGATGAGACCAGATATTTATTTTTCAAATGGTGACCCTATAACTCTCGACGATATTTTATACTCTCTCAACTATGTGCCCTTAGAAAAAAATTATTCTGTTGAGAAAACTTCTGATAATGTTTTGACTTTCCAACTTAAAAAAAGTGACCCGATCTTTTTACAACAACTAACTTACCCCATTATCCAAAAAGATACTGTATTTGAAAATAATTTTTCTACTAAAATGGTCACTTCTTCTTTTTTTAAAATTGCAGGTATCAACAAAGACCTAGACAGTAATGTTACATCTATTAGTCTAAACAGATTTAATAATGGCGAGGCCAAACTCCCTTATTTCAAAAAATATAATTTGGTATATTTTAAAGACGAAGTAGAAGCGTATAATGCTTTTCAAAAAAAAGAAATTGACTTGCTCAGTGGGATACCTGGAAGTACTATTTCTAAAATAACCGATGATACAAATATAAAATTTGAAGTTGCAGCACTTCCCAATAATTATGCCGTTTTTCTAAACCAAAATAAAAATGAAGTTTTACAAAACAAAGCTCTGCGACAAGCCATGTCAAATATCGTAGACCGAGAAAGCTTGACCAATCAAGTCCTGGGAAGTTTCGGAACACCTATGAAAAACATATTGGGTGAAAAAGGTAGTCCAAAGACAGCTGAGGAAGTCCTTAGAACTTTGACATCTGGAAAAGACTCTGGCTTTTCTTTCAAAGATGGTGTATTATATGAGGGTACAAAGAAAGCTTCAACGAGTGAGAACAGGGCAATCAAAATCAAACTTACAACTATACAGAATACCGAGCTCGTAGAGACTGCCAAATATTTACAAAATTCTTGGAAAAAAATTGGTATAGAAACTGATATAGATATTATCGATAGAAAAAATTTAAGTGATGTTGTAAAGGAAAGAGATTTCGAAGCCTTACTGTTCGGTTTTAGTATCAAAAGCGAAAAAGATTATTATTCTTTCTTTTCAAGTAAAGAGAGAGGTTATCCGAAGTTAAATATTTCTAATTATACAAGTAGGCAAACAGATAAAATACTAGACGTACTCGCCGGAGACAATAATCAGGCCAGAGTTCTAGACTTGGTTAACCAATTGTCTGTAGAAATAGCTGATGATAACCCAATAATTTTACTTTATAAACCACAATTTGTTTTCACTCATTTTGCAAACTTTCAAGTCAAATTACCAAAAACAATAAAAAGTGAAGAAGAGAGATATACTTACATCCAAGACTGGTACTCAGGTACAGAAAAAGTTTTTAATTTTTTTAATCAGTCAAAGTTTGTAGATAAACTCGATATTTTACTATATTAATTAATTATAAATTTATGAACGGAAATTCAACCGGCGGATATAACCAAAATTCTCAGTCTACACAAAACACACAGAGACGAGACTTTGGTCAACAAAGAAAGCCATTTAACAGAGATAACAACAGAGACCGCGGATTTAACAAACCACGACCACCTTTTGGACATCAAGACACAAAGTTTGGTGGACCACAAGACATCAAAGAAGGTGTAGTGCGTGTGATCCCACTCGGAGGTGTAGAAGAAGTAGGTCGTAACATGACCATGTTTGAGATTGGAGAAGACATCGTGATTGTCGACATGGGCTTTGCCTTTAAAGAAGAGTCAACACCAGGTGTAGACTACATCTTGCCAAACACACAATACTTAGAAGAAAGAAAGCACAAGATCCGTGGAGTTCTGATCACACACGGTCACCTCGACCACATCGGTGCTATTCCCTATTTGATAGAAAGACTGGGTAACCCAAAAATCTATGCTCGTAACTTTACAGCATTGATGATTAAAAAAAGACAAGAAGAATTCCCACATTTAAAACCACTTAATATCGAAGTTGTAGAAAATTCTACAAAATTAAAATTGGGTAATTTGGATATCTCATTCTTTGCTGTGACTCACTCTATCCCCGACTCAATGGGTATAATGATCGATACCCCAAATGGAAAAATCGTGCACACGGGAGATCTTCGTCTCGACCATATCGACGGAAAACCTTCCCAGTTTGAAGAAGAAATATATTCTATTTTCAAACAAGAAAAAGTTCTTCTTTTACTTGCCGACTCTACTAACTCAGAAAACCCAGGTTTCTCTATTTCTGACCGAGTAGTGATGGACAATATCGAAAGAATTATTAAAGAAGTTCCTGGTCGTCTTATTGCGTCGATGTTCTCGTCCCAAGTTGAAAGACTTCTCGGACTTCTTGATATTGCCGAAGCTAATGGAAAAAAAGTAGTTATCGAGGGTAGATCGATGAAAACCAATATCGAAGTTATCAAGGCAGCTGGACTTCTTCGTGTGCAAGAGTCAACTCTGATCGACGTATCAGAAATGTACAAATACCCTGACAATAAAGTTATCGCCATGGTGACTGGTTCTCAAGGTGAAGAGTTCGGAGCTCTCATGCGTATTTCAACTCATACCCACAAATATATTGCTATCAACCCCAATGATACAATCTTGATGTCATCATCAATCATCCCAGGTAACGAGCGAGGTGTACAAAAATTAAAAGACAATTTGTCTCGCCAAGGTGCAAAACTAATCCACTATAAAACATCGGACATCCACTCTAGTGGACACGCTAACCGTGATGAGTTAGCTTGGATCATTTCTAAAATTAATCCTAAATTCTTCATGCCTGTTCACGGTTACCACTACATGCTACGTGTACACGGAACAATCGCTGAGAGTGTTGGTGTAAAGAAAGATAATATTATTGTTACTGACAACGGTTCGATTGTAGAAATCCAACCAGACGGAGAGACAATTAATAAAACTCAAACCAAAGCCCCAAGTGGTATGATTTTCGTAGACGGCTTCTCTGTTGGAAACATGCAAGAAGTAGTTCTCCGTGATCGTACGGCTCTTGCCCAGGACGGAGTATTCGTAACTGCTGTTGTTGTTGACTCTCGCAGTGGACTACTTAAAAAGTCACCAGACATCGTGTCTCGTGGATTCGTTTACTTAAAAGAATCTCAAGAATTATTAAAACAAGTAAGACTTCTGATTCGTAAAAAAGTAGAAGACAACCCGAAAGTTCTGCAACAAGAAATCGAAGATACGAGAAATGACCTCAACGACACGATCTCAAAGTTCTTCGTAAAGAAAACTGGTAAAGCACCAATCGTGATGAGTATCGTAATCATTATCTAAAACAAAAAAATATTATTCATGTTAAACTTTGCAGAAATGCAAAGTTTTTCTGATAAAATTTTCTGGGTCAATATTTTTAGTTTCTTGATTTCCCTACACTACGCAGTGATAGTGTATTCTGAGTCGACATATTTAAGTAAAGTTTTTGGTGCTGAGAATATCTGGGTAATATATACCTGCGCAGCCAGCCTCACCATCTTACTCAACTTTCAAATATCTAGATTCCTGCGAAAAAGACATATAGAAAAGATTGTAAAAACAACTTTAGTTTTGGCTTTTATCAATTTAATTAATTTGTTTTTTAGTATCAGCCCTCTCACATCTTTCTTATCATTTATTATATACACTGCTTTGTCACAATTCTTGTTTCTACTCTCATCCATCGTCTTAAAAGAGTTCTCAAAAGAAAGCACAACAGGAGGAGTTAGAGGTAAATATATTTCTATTCAAAGTTTGGGTTACCTAGCTGCCCCACTTATCAGTTCTTTTTTTATTAAATATTTTGGAATAGAGTCGATATTCGTTATTAGTTCGCTATTTATTTTATTATCTCTATATATATTTAACACTACTCTCAACAAAATACCTAGGATTGTCGTACCTGAAACTAGTATTTTTAAAACCCTAAAACGTGTTTGGCGAAGTGTAGACTTGCGCAATATCATCTTTGCTCAGATTGGACTATACATATTCTATGCTTTGGTTGTGATCTATATCCCTTTTAAACTTGGTGGGTTAGGAATCTCTCTCACCCAATACTTGGGGGTTTTATTACCAGTGGCACTACTACCTTTTCTTTTTGTGCCAGAAATCCTAGGTTATGTAGAAGACAAGATGAAAGATGAGAAGGAATTCTTGATGTTCTCGATTCTAGGTTTAATTATCATTTTAATCCTCATGGCTTTTACAACTTCTAGTTCACTTCTGGTCTGGGCTTTTATTCTTTTTGTGTCTCGTTTTTTTGCTTCGATGATGGAGACCTCGGTCTCATCTTACTTCTTTAAAAAAGTTGGGAAGTCTGACACTGATCTCATTTCTATTTTCACATCTTCTCACAACTTAGTCTATCTTTTTCTGGTTCCAGTTTTTGCTCTGATTCTAAAACAAACAGATTTGCAAACTTTGTTCCTCAGTGTTTCGTTTTTCCTCTGTTTTGTGTTAGTATTAGTGAGTAAAATACACAATACTAAAAACTATGATGAACACAAGACTTGGGCAGTTATTTGGCAAAGGTCCAAAAAAAGGACAGCGAGCGGCACCAACTAGGATAAGAGTCCCTGGGGCTTTTGGTAATAAGATAAAGAAGAAGCTCGACCCGAGAAGTACACCAAAGTCTAAAGTAAAAACTGGTCCAAAAGGTCCAACACCTACACCGCGTATTTTTGACGGTTCTATTCGTATTAATAAAAGAATCAAAGACCTCGGGCTCGCGAGTCGTCGTGATGCAGACAGACTAATCGAAACTAAAAAAGTTTTGATCAATGGAGTTGTTGCAACCATCGGTAGTAAAGTAAGGGAGACAGATAAAATAGAAATAGTGAACCATGCTGACAACTACCAATACTACTCTTTTTACAAACCAAAAGATGTTGTCTCACATTCCCCACAATACGGAGAGACCGAAGTAAAAAACTTTTTTAAAAACTGGGACCATGACCATTTAACAGTTGTAGGTAGACTCGACAAACACAGTGAGGGCCTGATGCTTGTAACCAACGACAAGAGACTGGTAGAGCGCATTCTCGACCCTAGGTTTGGTCATGAGAGAGAGTATGAGGTAACAGTACAAGAAAAACTTTCTAAAAATATTGTACAACTTTTCTCAAAAGGTTTTGCTGTACGTGGTCGCTTTACAGCCAAACCAGCAAAAGTAGAGTTGGTAGATAATTTTAAATTTAAAATAACTCTCACCGAAGGCAAGAAACACCAAATCCGACTCATGACCAACGAGTTACACTACACGGTTTCTAAACTTAAAAGAACCAATATAATGAACCTCAATTTAAAAGGCATCGAGCCAGGAAAGTTTAAAGAAATTAAAAAAGAAGAGGTAAAAAAACTTTTAAAAGCGGTGGGGTTGAGTTAAGAAAAAAAACTGCAAGCTTGCTTGCAGTTTTTTTGTTTTAAATTTATTTATTTTCTGGATTTACTGGAGTTTCAACTTTTGTTTCTACAGTTGGCGCAACTGTTTTTGTTACTGGAGTTTTTTTCTTCTTCGCTGCAACTTTTTTCACAGCTTTTTTAACTACATTTTTTACAGCACTTACTTTTCCTTTAGTTTCTTTTTGGATTTGAGCTTGTTTTTTTGCAATTTCAGCATTCACTTCTTTTTTCATTTTATTCCAAGTTGAGTGAAGGTCATCCACAACTTTTTTCAATTCACCCTTATCAACTGTTTTATATTTCTCAGAAACTTTTTTTACAATTTCCTTATATGCAGGCTCAGAAACATCTTTTAATTTTTCAATTCCTTGTAAGACTTCCCCTTTCATCTTTACAGACCAGGCTGCAATTTGTTTTCTTTTTGCAACTCCGTCTTTTGAACCGTACAAATAGTAGGCTCCCGCAATCATAGAGGCAATAGCACCGATACTCATATTTTTGAAATTTTTATTCATATATCTTTTTGTTTCTTTTTGTATTCTTTCTTATTTTCTAGATACCTCTAGTTTTTCTATCTACCCTAATCCCCGCAACGCGGGGATAGAATAAATAAAAATATTTTTAATTTTAATTGACGACGCAATAGAGTTTATAACATTTCAAAACTATTTACAATTATTTGCGAGTGTATACCCTGCTTTTTGAGCAAGCAATTCTGTATCAAAATATCTTTTATTACTTTCTTTTATATTCCCTGCACCACTACACCAAACAAAATAATATTTTTTCCCACCTTTACTAGCTACAATTGTACTGGTTCTAACTTTTCCAAATAAAGAATTTTTTTCTTTTTCATAATTCGCATCCTCTGCTTCCTGTGACTCAAAAGTAAATGTTGGCGACATTTCCATAAACTTGGTCAATCTACCCAGAAAAAAGAATAATATTAATAAAGAAATAGCGAGAATCCCCCAGAAAAACTTTATTAGCCAACTTACCAACTCAACCTTGAAAAACTCTTTTATTTGTGCTATAATCTCGCTCATAAGTTAATTATAACAAAATAAGCAATTAAAATCATATGGCAACCAAAAAAGCGGCCGGAACGGCCAAGAACCTCCGAGATAGTAAACCAAAATACCTTGGAGTTAAAAAATATCACGGGGAAACTGTACAACCAGGTGGGATAATCATCCGCCAACGTGGTACGGACTTCGTAGCAGGAGACAACGTAGGTCAAGGTAAAGATCACACTCTCTACTCACTTATCGGTGGTAAAGTTGTATTTTCTACAAAAAGAAAAATGGCTTTTGATAACAAGATGCACGTTAAAAAAGTTGTATCAGTTAAGTAACATCCTCTCAAGCTAATATCACCCCCTAAGGGGGTTATATTTTTTATTTAAATTGACTTTCTTTTAAATTGTGTTTTACTTTATTCTAATGGAAAAACCAAAAGTAACTTTTAATAAAAATTGGTCCCTCGGTGATAGAAAGTTAATTATAGATCAAATAAGACAAGGCTCAAACTCTGCTCAAATCGAACGTATTGCTAAACAGAAGGGATTAGATAATATCAAGAGTAGGGCCGTAAATAACTTCATGAGAGACAATGAAGATTCACTTTCAAAAAGACTGAAAATGAAATCTGGGGGAGAGCGAGTGAGAGAATCAAGTATAGGTAATCAAAGTAAAATTACAAGAAAGGTCACTATAAAGAAGAGCTGAAAATTAAAGTAAAAAATGAAATTTTCAATTATGAATTATTTAAACCCCCTTTGTGCGCGAGCGCGGTCGGACTCGGTTAAGAATATTTTACGCAAGCGAACTGACATCGGTGTAACCTCTAGGTACTCGTCTTCGTTCATGATCTCAAGTCCTCTTTCGATAGAAAGTGTCCAAGCTGGAACAAGTACAATTGCCTCATCATTACCAGATGAACGTACGTTGGTAAGAGCTTTACCTTTGTTTGGGTTAACGATCAAGTCATTCCCTTTTGAAACATTCCCGATAACCATACCTTGGTAAACATCAACTGCAGGACCAACATAGATAACTCCACGTTCTTGTAGATTCCAAAGAGAGAAGGCTGATGTCTTTCCTGTTTCAGAAACAACCATACTTCCAACTTCGCGACGTTCGATTTCCCCAGCATAAGCACGGAACTCGAGCATACGACTAGAAAGTATACCGTTACCTTTTGTATCGATCATGAAAACTCCACGGAAACCAAGTAGTCCACGAGTAGGCATTTCGAAAATCATTCTAGTTTGTCCATCTTTTTCTTTCATGTCACGCATCATAGCTTTACGCATTCCAAGTTTTTCGATAACTGTACCAGAAAACTCTGTTGGTAAGTCGATAACCACTTCTTCATATGGTTCTGTCTTATTCCCTTTCTCATCAGTTTTGATGATAACTTCTGGAACAGAAACTTGAACTTCGTAACCTTCACGACGCATGTTTTCTAGAAGAACTGAGATATGCATTTCCCCACGTCCATAAACACGGAACTTGTCCTCAGCGAATTCTACTTTCAAACCAACGTTGATCTCTAGTTCACGTTCCAGTCTCTCACGGATTTGGCGACCAGTAACTAGTTTACCTTCACGACCTGCAAATGGAGAGTTGTTAACTAGGAAGTCTAGGGAGATAGTTGGCTCATCAATGTGGATGAGTGGCATGATTTCTGTGTCCTTGTTGTTAGTCATTGTGTCTCCGATGAAAATAGTTGGGAAACCGGCGATCATCACGATGTCTCCAGCAGAAACTTCCGCTGCCTCTGTACGTTGTACACCTTGGAAAGAAAACATTTTGGTGATTCTTCCCTTTTCGGTTTTATTACCATCTAGTAAAAATAGTTCTGAACCGTCTTTGATTTTACCTTCGTAAACACGAGCGATAGCTAGACGACCCAAAAATTTGTCATATGCAAGGTTAAAAACTTGAGCTTTGAAAGTTTCTGAGTTTGTTTGTTCTGTTGTGTTAGCTGCCTTTACTTGTTCCAGAACAATATCAAGAACTGCATTTAGATTTTTCTCACCCGCATTTCCTGTTGTCATAAAGTCTTTGGCTTCTTCGATAGTTTTAAAGGCTACACCTTGGCGGCCGATAGCGTACACAGTTGTAAAATTAAGTTGTTCGTCGTTCGCACCTAGCTCTAAGAAAAGTTCAAAAACTTCATCGTGGGCACGAACTGGGTCAGCAGCTGGCTTGTCGATTTTGTTTAATACAAGAATTGGTTTGATACCGAGTTCTAGTGATTTTTTAAGTACGAAACGTGTTTGTGGCATTGGACCTTCTTGGGCATCAACAACTAAGAGAACTGAGTCGATAGAACGTAAAACACGCTCAACTTCTGAACCAAAGTCCGCGTGGCCTGGCGTGTCTACGATGTTCACCTTGGTACCTTTGTACATCAAAGATGTGTTTTTAGCATAAATAGTGATCCCACGCTCTTTTTCGATAGAGTTAGAGTCCATGGAGAAATCCCCCTCGGCTGCTCCGTTTTGTTTGAGGAGTGAGTCTGTTAAAGTTGTCTTTCCGTGGTCCACGTGGGCGATAATCGCAATGTTTCGTATTTCCATATTTTTGTTTATTTTAAAAGCTTTTTAGTTGAAAAAAAGATTTTGCAATTATAACATAGAACCGGGAAAAAGTAAATATTCTGGAAGAATAACCCAGCCTATTTTAAAACATTAGAAATATAGAATTCACCGATTTTTTCTCCTAACTTAAAACCTTCTTCGTTGTCATGAGGAAAATGTATCCCTGCCCATAGTCTAGAATTTTTCGCATTTATGGCATCTGTCATAAAAATATCTTTTTTGTCTGGGAAAAAGTGGCTGAGAACTGTTGCAGCAGTTGCTGAAATAGTAGAATGCCCAGATGTATATGATGGGAAGTTGGGATCTTTCATTGCTAAGTTTATACTAGGGTCAACCATGCTTGGTCTTTTTGTATAGTACTGAAACTTTACAGTCCAGCACTCTATAAAAGAATCTGCCAGTGCCTGAGCCAGTATCATCTGCTTGTAAGCATAATCTTTGTCAGACAAATTTAAATTCTTGGTTTCGTTATAAAATCTATTTTGCCAAATACCGGCTGGTGCCTCTGTACCAGGGACCCCTCCCCAGAAATTGATTAATGTAACTTGCTCAGAATTTCGTTTGTTTGCAGCATCTTTTACCTGTGCCAAATCTTTTTTATATTCCTCACTTAGATATTTTGGCGGTGGCACAACTCCACTTTCAAAGTTTTTTAAATTCCAACGCTCCCATTGTGGTGCGGTTGGTGAGAGCGGGTCCTTCCCTACCCAGTACTCTTTTCCATAAAACTTTTTTGTATATTTTTGTTTATTGTCAAAGTTATATCTATCTTTAACTTCTTTTAGAATTTTATTTTCATTAAAAATTTCTTCATCTGTATTCATGCCAAAATCCATTTCAGAAGAAATATTATTATCCATTGCATATTTGGTAGTAGAGGCATTTCTCTCTGGGTAGAGATGTTCAAAAACATAAACCATTAGTAGATTTGTATAATCACGCGTTTCCTTTTCATCATATCCGAAAGTTTTCGCTTGCTGCAAACCTTCGTAATACACAGTAGAGACGATCGCGTAAAATCTCGCTGACTCTGGAGGAGTTGGCTTTTCTTCTCGCACAATATCCATGGCATATTCCATCCAAAGTCTACTTCCTAGTTGTTCATTTTTATGCGAAAAATTAAAGAAATTAACAGCAAACATAAGTACCAATACCAAGAATAAAGCGAGAATTATTTTTTTGTCTTTCATAATAGTTATAAGTTTAACATGATATAATTATGGTACAAATGTTAGTCAAAGACCTGGCTTTTATTACAGAAAGAGAGAAAGCAATACTTATTAAAAATGGGGTTAAAACCTTTGAACAACTTTTATATTATTTCCCTTTCCGTTTCGAAGAAGCACCACGTGCCAAACAAATAATTGATGTGCAGGCGGGCGAAGCCGTGTCTGTGTCAGGGATCATCGAGGACATCGAAGCCAAAAGTGGCTACCACACTGGTGCCAAGTTCACCAAAGCCATCATCAAGGACAATACAGAAAGTATCGAGGCTATCTGGTGGAATATGCCTTACATTGCAAACACGCTAAAAATCGGACAGAAAATAATCCTCACTGGGACTGTATCAGAAAAAGGTGGTAACTTATTTTTATCAAACCCAAAAATCGAAAGAGTAAAAAGTTTACCTATCAACGCTGACTCTACACTTTTCCAAAAAGATGAGATGAAACCGATGACTCCGGTTTACTCCAACTTTCGTGGAGTGAAAAATTTTGATTTTAAAAAAATAATTGAAAAAAGTTTAAAAAGTACTGAGTTTAAAAATTTGAAAAACCTCATCCCAGAAAAAATATCTGAGAAACTGCATTTGGGAAACAGACAGAATGCTATTCTTCGTAAACATTTACCAAAGAATCAAGATGATATTGTAGTAACCAATAAATATTTTGCTTTTGAAGAAATTTTTGTGATGCAGATCTATCGCGAACAAGAGAAAAGTTTGCGCGCAGATGCCCATGCCTATCAAATAAATGTTGATAAAAACTTTCGTGAGAGCTTAGAAGAAGTCCTCCCCTTTAAACTCACAGTTGGTCAAGAAAAAGTTCTAGAAACTATTTTAAAAGATATGGAGGTAAATAAACCAATGTCACGTTTAGTCGAGGGGGATGTGGGTAGTGGGAAAACTATTCTTGCCCTTGCGGCAACACTCGCTACAGTTCTAACAGTGGCCAAGAACTCAAAACCATTACAAGTTGCTTATATCGCTCCTACAGAAATCTTGGCCAACCAACATTTTGAGTTTTTTACTAAAACCCTTTCTATCTTTTCTCACTTACAAATTGCCCTGCTCACTTCGTCTGGTGCAAAAATCTTCCCTTCAAAAATAGACCGAGAAAAATGGACAGCTGCACCCAAGTCCCGTGTTAAAAAACTTCTCGACGAAGGCAAACTAAATATAGTAATCGGAACCCACTCTCTATTTAATAAAAATATTTTATTTGAACATTTGGGATTAGTAATTATTGATGAGCAACACCGGTTTGGTGTTAAGCAGCGTTTAGCCATGATAGAAAAACATAAAAGTGCAGAGAATAAGTTTAAAAAAACTAGACCCAAAAATGATCTGCGTGAGTTTACAGACGAGTATGATGATCTGAAACTTCTTCCCATTCCTCACCTCCTTTCTATGTCAGCAACACCTATTCCTCGCACACTTGCTCTCACTATCTATGGCGATCTTGATCTATCTATTCTCGACGAGTTGCCGCCAGGGAGAAAAAGAGCTGAAACGAAAATTGTCACCAAGTTTTCTCGAGAGAAAATGTACAAAGTGTTGATCGAAAAACTAAAACTTGGTAAGCAAGCATATATTATCGCCCCCCGGATCAAAGATGATACTGAGGACGTAGGAGACGAAAACTCAAATAAAAAAAGCTCAGTCGAGTTCGAAGAGAAAAGAATCAAAGAATATCTAAAAAAAGAAAAGTTGGATTTTAAGATTGGTACTCTCCACGGTAAACAAAGTAAAAATGATAAAGAAAAAGTTATCGAGAAGTTTTATAAAAAAGAAATTGATATTTTGATTTCTACTACTGTGGTTGAGGTTGGTATCTCTGTACCGAACGCAACTTGCATCATTATTGAAAATGCTGACACTTTTGGTCTGGCTCAACTACACCAACTCCGTGGTCGTGTAGAGCGCAGCACCGACCACTCAGTTTGTTTTCTCGCAACCGAAAGTGAGAACGAAAAAAGTTTAAAAAGACTCGAAGCCTTGGTAAAAAGTAATAATGGTTTTGAGTTGGCAGAAGTCGACTTGTTAGAGCGAGGTGCAGGAAGTCTCATTGGTAACCGTCAGTCTGGTTTAACCGACATTGGTATGGAGGCAATTAAAAATAGGAAATTAGTAGAGATTGCCAAAGAAGAAGCAAGAAATGTTTTAGACCATGACGCGAAACTGATCAAGCCTGAACACCAAACTCTAAAAAATAAAATCGACGAGTTCACTTTCCACGAGGAGTAAATTTATCTTGCACTTGCTTTCAACACATTCTCGAATAGGCAGGCGACTACGAGAGGGCCCATGCAACCGGGAACTGGTGTGTAGTATGATGCAAGATCGAAACACTCTGGGTCAAAGTCACCACAAGCTACCTCTTTTCCTGACTCATCTTTTACAAAAGAGCAGCCATAGTCTATCAATACACTTCCCTCTTTTATGAGTTCTTTTTTTATGAAAAACGGTTTGCCAACAGCAGAGATCACTACGTCGCAATCTTTTATTTTTTCTTCTTCCCCTTTTTTTATTATCTCGATTTCCCAATTATTTTTCTGTCTATTTTTTTCTAAATAATGTTTTATTGGTAGCCCTACCACCTGACCAAGTCCAACTATCCCGAATTTCGCACTACTTCCTCCCCTATTTATAGGGGAGGTTAGGTGGGGTTGAACAACTTCTAGAATTTTTTCCAAAGCCAAAACAATTGGGGCTTCAAAATTTCCATCATTTAAATTATCTACATCTTTTTCTTTTACTATTAAAGTCAGGATTTCTTCTGTGTTCTCTTTTAATTTTTCTGGAAGAGGCAACTGTACAATTACAGCATCGTTTTCTTTTTGTAAATTTAATAATTCTTCTTTTATTTTTTCTAAACTCGTTTGTTCAGACAAAATTAAAATATTTACAACAAAGCCATAATTTTCCCCAAATTTCTTTTTTACTTTTATAAAAGATAGAGATGCAGGATCATTACCCACACATAAAATACCTAGAGAAGGTTTTTTGTTTTCTCCAAATTTTTCTAAAATTTCTTTCTTTAAAAATTCTCCTATTTCTCTATTTATCTTTTTTCCATCAATCAACATGTGTGCAATTATAGCACATCGTCTTTTACTCGATAACTAGAAATATATTTGTACATACCAAACTCCATTTCTAAACCAGAGATCAGTTTGTCACACACTTCAAATTCTTGTTCTGCGAGATATCTATGAATCGAATACTCTTTTTTTGTAATATGATGTTTATGTAAAATTAAAAGAGTGCGGAAGTGCAAAAGTCTATCAGAAATTTTTCTTACTTTATTTTTGGTTACTAATTTATTTTGCATAAGGTTCACTTATCTTAAGATACTTATTTAAAATCGCTTTACGTACCTCTTCCCTGTCATCCCACGGTTCTACATGATCTTTAAAGATGATAGTTTGCTCTGCTCCCTTACAAGTAAATAACAATACGTCACCTTCTTTTGCCATTGACACTGCCATCTCAATGGCTTTTCTTCTATCAATTGTTTCAAAAATATTTTCATTTTTCTTCATTCCAAAAGACAAAGCCTTTTCCATTAGAAAATCATTTATAATTTGTGGATCCGTATCAAATGGGTCAGACAATGTAATTATTCCAACATTTGCTTTTTCTGACAAAATTTTTACTACTCCAGTTCTTGGCTCTCTACCCCCTCCGTCACCACCAAAAACTACTATCAGACTACTCCCAGGTTTTTTAATTTTTAACAAGGTATTAACCGCATAGCCAAAAGAAACCGCTTCGTATGCATAGTCAACTACTGCAGTAAAATTTTGTCCTACATCTGGTACAAATATTTTTTCCATCCTTCCGGGAATATAATTACAGTTTTTAACACCTTGCTGTATTTCCTCTTGTTTAACCTCTAGATGCTTGGCTAAAATTATTGCTGGTAACGAATTATATACATTTACTTTCCCTAAAACAGGAACATAATATTTTTGCTCATCCATATCAAACGAAACCCCAGAATCATTTTCAATTACATTGGTAAATTTATAGTCCCCGTTTTTCTCACCATAAGAATATTTTTTATCAGCTGGGAAGTTATAAAAATAATCACCATTTTCATCATCGGTGTTTACAATAGAAACTTTTTCAACATCTACACCGTTCCATCTTTTTGTAGGTAGTTTAGTCAAATTTTCAAAAAGCAAACCTTTCATCTTTTTATATTCTTCAAATGAGTTATTGTGTGACTTTAAATGCTCTGGGAAAATATTTGTAAATACTGCTACATCATAGTAAAGTCCAAAATGTCTATTCATTTTCATCCCCTCACTGGTGACTTCTACTAAAACTATGTCGCATCGTGCGTCCAACATTTCTCTTAAGAGTTTTTGCAAAAGAAATCGCCCAGGCATAGTCATATGATACCAATTCATTTTCTCAACACTTCCTATCTTTATATTCGCTGTAGATATTAAACCTACCTTGTAACCACCCTCGGTTAAAACATGCCATAAAAAGTTGAGAGTCGAAGTTTTTCCTTTTGTACCAGTAACAGCAACCACTAACATTTCTTTACTTGGGTTGCCATAATAAACTTGGGCCAGATAAGCAAGCACTGTGTGGTAATAAATAAAAAACATCTCCCCAAAAATATTTTGAATAACTTTTCTAATAAATCTTTTTAACTCTCTAAACATGATATTTAGTATATCATTTTTCTTAAAATGTACAGAAAATATCTTATTCTTTTTATTGGGATATCCACAAAGTCACCGTGGAATTTTGCAAATCCACCAAACCTTTTTTTAAAATTGGTCACCCCTTGTAAACTTTGTTTTCCATAACCATTTTCAAAAATACCGCCAAAATTATATATTTCACAACCCATTTTTTTAGAATGTTTTGTTGCTTCCCATTGCATCAGATGGTTAAACCCAAGTTCTCTTTTTTCAGAAACACTTCCCGCAAAAACTAAGTTGGCAACTTTATCAGCAATTACAATCAAAGCTACAGACATATATTTGTCCTCCAACTTTGTAAAAACTAAAAACTTTTTTATATCCTCTGAAGTTTGATTGTTTGCAAATATTTGTTTGTAATAATTTTCTTCATAAAGTGAAAAACCATCTCGCTCACTTGTCTCTTTTAAAAGATTCCAAAAATCTGAAAAATGACTTTCTAAATTCTCTTCTATAATTTCTATTTTAATATTTTCACGTTCTGCTCGGCGTATAGAATATTTATTATCTTTATGTATTCTATTTAATAAATTTTCTTCTGTATCATTTAAGTTTAACCACCACTCTACTCGTGGTTGAAAAATCCCCTCTCTCGCAAAACTTTTTTTAGGAGGGTATATTTTTGTTTGAAGTGATGCAGAAAAAATATGGAACGTAGAGGATAAGGCACTATGTTCATCTGCCTCGGAGTTACTTATTTTTTCTGCATCATATTTTTCTAATCTAACAAAAACACAATTTTCTTTTTTTGCGAGGTCTTTTAAATAATTTAAAATTTCTGTTTCTACCCCCCTTAATCCCCCCTTAGTAAGGGGGGAAACTAGAGCAGGCCCATAAGGTACATACAAAACTTTTCCAATTTTAAGATTTATAATTAAGCTAGCACAAACAGAAGAACCAAACTCTTTGTAAAAAGTTTTTTCTCCGACCGCTTCGTGCCAACTTAGGTATTCTCTTGTCTGGGTAAAAGGAATATTCATTTGCAAACATTATATCAGATTAAAAACTTTTAAACTGTAAAATACCACTAAAATCCTAAAACGGATCCCAATTTGGGTCATTCTTATTTTTCATAATACGAAGCCGACTTTGTAATTTATCAACTAATTCTTGACCGAAATCTATATAAAATACATTATCATATGAATCATATTTTAATGTTGCTCCATTTCTAATAAAAAAATTAAGGCAACGATTAACTCTTTCCTCTGATGATTCACTTTTCTCTTTTATTATACCATTTGTACCATGAATGACATTATGGAACATTTTATTTAATTGTAAATGACAACTTACAAATCGATAATCAGGTTCTCCACGTTCCCTTAAATTAGCAAGCGATGAAATTAACCCTCCGTACTCTTCAAAGATAGCATCGGCCTCTTTTTCAAAATCAGAATTAGGTTGAGATACTTTTGTTTCTATAGTCATAAATTTTTATTTTTTAAATATTATCTAGTAATATTTTTATAGTATATATATATATATATATATTAAAGTCAATGATAAAAAAATGCTTATTTTGTAAGCATTTTTTTATAGATTTTTATTTCTCGTCTACTTTTACAGGTATTTTGTAAGTACGAAGAATTCCCTCAAACTCATCACGCTCGATATTCTCAACTTCTATCAATCTTTTTGTTATGGCAT
>CAYMOA010000001.1:42532-46872 GCA_964391935.1 uncultured Candidatus Saccharibacteria bacterium
TCAAACTCATCACGCTCGATATTCTCAACTTCTATCAATCTTTTTGTTATGGCATCTAGAACTTCTCGATATTCGCGAACAACACGTCGTGCAGTTTCTAAACCTTGGCGAACATATTTTTCTATCTCTTCATCAACTTTTCTCGCCAAATCAGGAGAAGTATCATTGGATATCTCCCCATAATTTTTTCTTTTATTTGCAGATATTTCTATTGCACGAGGTCCTACACTTTCACTCATTCCATATCGTACAACCATATCTCGAGCTTTCAAAGTAGCTTGTTGTAAATCTGACGATGGACCAGTAGTCACATCACCATAAATTAATTCCTCTGCTGCATAACCACCAAAAGTCATAGCTATCTCATCAAGGAATGATTTTCTACTGTGAAGTTTTCTATCTTCTGTTGGGAGAGAAAGAGTATAGCCTCCTGCAGAGCCACGAGAAATAATAGAAACTTTGTGAACAGGGTCAGAGTTTGGCAAAACACTTCCAACAAGTGCGTGACCTGCCTCATGATAGGCAGTCAACTCTTTTTCTTTTACAGACATCAAGTGTGATTTTCTCTCTGGACCTAGAATAACTTTTTCTATACTATTAATAATATCTGTTTGAGAAATTATTTTTTTATCGTCACGCGCAGCTAGTATCGCTGACTCGTTCATTAGTGAATATAGATCGGCCCCAGAAAAGCCAGGAGTTCGCTGAGCGATCTGATGCAAATCAACTGTTGAGTCGAGAGGTTTGGTGCGAGACTGAACTTTTAATATTTCTTCTCGATCTTTTTTATCAGGCAAATCAAGTGTCACCCTTCTGTCAAATCTTCCCGGACGGACAAGTGCTGGGTCAAGAACATCTGGTCGGTTGGTTGCCGCCATCACGATAACTTTTTCTGTTTGAGAAAAGCCGTCCATCTCAACTAATATCTGGTTTAGTGTTTGTTCTCTTTCATCATTGCCACCACCCATACCACTGCCACGCATTCTACCGATTGCATCTATCTCATCTACGAAAATAATTGACGGAGATGCTTTTTTTGCCATATCGAACAAATCTCGAACGCGACTGGCTCCTACTCCTACAAACATTTCTATAAACTCAGAACCTGACAAATGGAAAAATGGAACTCCTGCCTCACCGGCAACTGCACGCGCGAGCAAAGTTTTTCCAGTTCCTGGTGCACCCATGAGAAGTACACCTTTGGGAATAGTCGCGCCAATATCAATAAACTTTTTTGGGTTACGTAAAAAGTCCACAATTTCTAAAAGTTCCTGTTTAGCCTCCTTGGCACCAGCCACATCTGCAAAAGTTTTTCTACTATTTTTGTCATCTGGGTCGATAACCTTTGCTTTGGATTGACCAAAACTCATGGCTTGCATGCCGGCACCTTTCATCTGACGGGTGATCATATAAAAGAAAAGTCCGATTAAAATGAGTGGAAGTAAAAATGGAAGAAAAGCTAAAAAGTATGACCCAAAAGAAGTATCATTTTCATTTTTAATTTCTACATTTTTTAAATTATCACTGGTTACTCCATATCTCGATAATACAGTTTCTAAACTCTCAGAAATA
This sequence comes from uncultured Candidatus Saccharibacteria bacterium, assembly GCA_964391935.1. Lineage (GTDB taxonomy): Bacteria > Patescibacteriota > Minisyncoccia > Phycocordibacterales > UBA5272 > JBBQKQ01. The sequence goes on from CAYMOA010000001.1 coordinate 44,105, forward strand.
TCTTTTTGCGAAACAAATTTCTCATCATTTTTATTGGTAATCTTAAGTTCACTTCCGATAATCGAAATATCTTTTACTTCTCCTGCGCCCACTTGGCGCGCAAGTTCTGAGATAGCAATATTTTTCGGCTTGTTTTCTAAACCAACAAAAGTATTATAGGTAAAAATTAAAAACAAAAAAATCGCAATTGTCATCAGAAATTGTTTTATGAAATCCCACTTTCCAAATTCTTTTAATTTGTTCTTGTTTTTTTTGTTTAACATAGTTGAGGAATTATACCATAATACATAAGACAGAATAAATCAAGTTTTGTTTCAAATTATATAAAAACACCCCCTACCCCCTCTTGTCCAAGAGGGGTGCTCAAGTTCTAATATATTTTTCAATTTCTAATATTACTGATTTAGGTTCCTTTAAGACCATATCATTAGAAAACCTAATTGTGACTAGATTATATTTTACTAAAAATAAATTATCTCTTTCTAAATCTTTTTCTTTTTGAAAAGTATGAACTTCTCCATCCACCTCTATTATCAACTTAAATTCATTACAGAAAAAATCTACAATAAAATTGTCTAAGGGTTTTTGTCTAGCAAAATGTGCTACTTTAAAATTTTTCCTGAGTAAGTCCCACATTTTCTTTTCTGCTAAAGTAGGATTATTACGCATTTCAGATGCTCTAGTTTTTAATCTGGGGTCATATTTTATGAACATAAATTAACATTACCAGATTCCCCCTCTTTTTAAAAGAGGGGTAGGGGGTGTTTTTTCTGCAACAAAAATCTAATTTTCGCGTATAATAAGCGGGTGAAAGAAAATTCAAAAGAAGAGAGCCAAGAAAATAGAGATCGTCAAATGGTCAAAGATTCACTAGAAAATAGTGAGAATTTTAAAATGCTGATTTCTGAGTACCAAGGTAAATTTACTCAATACATTCGCCGTCGAGCCTCGGTTTCCAAAGAAGATATCGAGGATTTATTGCAAGATGTTTTCATAAAAATATATCTCAACCTCCACGGTTTCGACCAAAGTCTCAAGTTCTCTTCATGGGCCTATCGTATTGCTCATAACGAAATCATCAGTTGGTACAGAAAGAAAAAAGTTCGACCTCAAATAAATTTTGAAGATTATGAAGAAGAAAACTTGATCAATTATTTTAAAGAAGATACTGATATAGAAAAAAGTTTTGACAGAGAAGTTATCAAAAAACATATTAAAGAAGCGATCGACAAACTCGATGAGCGTTACCGGGAAATAATTATCCTCCGATTCTTAGAAGAAAAAGAATATGAGGAGATAAGTGATATCCTGCAAATACCTCTCGGAACCGTGTCCACACTTATCTATAGAGGGAAAAAAGAAATGCAAAAATTTTTAGAACAGTATAAAAAAACTAATCCCCCACAATTTAATTAGTATATGAACCTAGAAGAAAAAATATTAGAAAAAATAAAACAAGGACACCTAAAGCCACGTAGTGTCTGGTATTTCTTGATCAAAGATTACACATTTTGGAGTTTGGTTTTTATTTCCATTATCCTCGCAACTATTTCTATCGCTCCAATAATTTTCATTTTCCAAAATATCGAGCTCACTTATATTAAACATATCACTGACAATGTTTTTCTCTTTATTCTCTGGACCCTGCCCTACCCGTGGATAATTCTCTGTGCCCTCACTTCCTACCTCACCACTCTTGCCTGGGAAAAAACTAAACATGGTTACAGATTTGAAGGGAAAAAAGTTTTAGCAAGTTCTTTACTGGCCAGCCTAGTCCTTGGACTAATTCTAAATTTCCTTAACTTTGGAAAAAAAATTGACGATGAGTTTGGCAATGTAAGTTTTGGAAATTATAAAAGTTTCGAACAACGTAGAGAAAGTTTTTGGTTTGGTCCAGAGTCCGGAAGATATATAGGAAAAATTACTAACGTTTCCACTTCTAGTTTTATTATTTTAAATCAAAAAAATAATTTTATTAAGGAAGTTTTTTTTGATGAGACAACTCTCGGAGATGAAAATATTTTTCCAGAAAATAATATCCGCGTCATCGCCAATGATAATTTTGCTTGTGCTATTTTTACAGATAACTTCAAACCAGAACATAAAAAAGAAATTATAAAAAGACTGGCAAGTACATCGCTAGACTCAGAGAGAAATAAATCTTTACATGAAGAATGCAAAAATATTTTTGAGAATGGAAGGGCGAATTTCAAACCGAAACCACATGAAAATATATTGAAATAAAATTTTAAAGTCAGCGTAGTACAAGAAGTAAGCTTACAAAAAATAACTATGTCACAAATAACTACTACTAAAAAAATTATTGCTATTACCACTATTTCTCTCGGTTCTGTCGGATTTGCTAATGCACAAATACCCAATGCTTCTTCTACCCAACTTAACCTCGGTCAAAAACTCATGCGTCACTTAAACATAAATGAAGGGAAAAATATGAAAGGAAAACATGAGAAAAGATCAGACAATAGACAAGCAATACACGAGGCAATAGCTGCTGGTAACTTTACAGAATTCCAGAGACTTGCTTCTACTACTCCCATGGCAAAAATTGATCAAACTACTTTTAACTCCCTGACTCCTCACTTTGCTGCTCTCAAAAACGCCCGTACAAATATTGAAAATATTCTAAAATCTGCAGGAATAGAAAAACCACAAATGGGCCAAAAACATAAATAATATTTTTACCCTCTTACCACCACGACACAAAACATCACCTTACTCTCTTCTGGTGGTGTTTTGTGTTTATGATA
>CAYMOA010000001.1:46972-48320 GCA_964391935.1 uncultured Candidatus Saccharibacteria bacterium
AATTTTCTTTTTCCCACCACTTGTATAGTTTGTGCAATAGGAGAAAAAATAATTTGTGACAAATGTTTTTCGAATATTCCAATAGTCCCCAAAGATAAAATAAATATTTTATCAGTTTACGAATATAAAAATAAAATTGTAAATAAACTACTTTGGAAATTAAAATATCAACACTCAGGCGACGTGGCTGATTTTTTTGCGAAAAGTGTGGCGCAAGAATTAGAAAAATGGTTAATAGATTTTCAAGAGAATTTTCAAAATGGGTTACAGATTATTTTGATTCCCGCGCCACTAAATAAATTTGATAAGAGAATACATAATCATGCGGAACTCCTAGCCAGATCAATTTCCAAACATTTTCCTAACTCTCAAGTTATCTCAAATTTATTAGAAAAAAATTCTCCTATAAAACAAGCTCATACAAAAAATAAACACGAACGAATGGGTAATATTGAAAATACTATTGCGATCTCTCAGAAACTCCCTAGACTATTTTATTCAATAAGTGTTTTGTCTCCGCTCCGCGGGGACAGCCAATCTTTAAAAAACACCTGCGAAACTCTGAAAAGAGAAATACAAAATAAATTAATTATTATTGTGGATGATGTGACTACAACTGGTTCTACCATTTGTAATATTCGTAATGTTCTCGCTAACTTTCTAGAAATCCCAGAGGGACATATCTTAGCCGTGACAATAGCCCACTAATTAATATTATTGCTTATTTACATCTTGCGATCTGTAAACCCACCAACCGTCGTCAGGGTTCCCAAACCACCACCTATCACTTCTGGTTTGCAAAATTATTTCCGCTAGACTTTTACCTGCCTCTGTCTTAAGTCGAGCTACAGCACTAGGTAACCATTCACCAGCTCGTTCATTACCAATGTCTTTTTGCTCCTTTAATGAGAGTATCCACTCTAAATTATCTGCATCTTTTACCAGCTTTGATTCTATAGTTTGTCTTTCTTCATACTCATCAATCAAACTTTTTAATTCTTTTCCAAATGGAACAGAAGCAATAATATCTGCGTGTGCCTTTTCTTCTAATCGTGTATTGTATTTTTGATGAACATAGTTCAGGTCAGATATTCTCGCTTCTGATAAATCATGGAAAACAGCCATACTAACCACCTTGTGTGGGTTTTCTACTTTTGATAATAGCGCTAGAACATAAGCAATAACTGACACCCGATGTAGATGCTCTGCCACACTTTGTTCTCCAGATCCTAGAAATTGAAAACCACTTCGTGGAGTTTTTTGTAACATCCCCACTTCGAATAAAAAGTCCGCAATTTGCCCTAGTTCTTTTTCTTTTGAATTAGTTTTTTTGTTAATTTTTATTTTT
>CAYMOA010000001.1:48420-51452 GCA_964391935.1 uncultured Candidatus Saccharibacteria bacterium
GAGCTTTTCAGATCTGGAAAAAACTTAGCTAAAAAAATTAAAAATATTTTTAACCCTGACAAAGTGGCTTTTGTATTAGCAGGTCAAGGAGTTCCTCATTTACATCTACACCTTATTCCGATGAACCAAGAGTCTGACCTCGATCCGCATATTGCCAAAGATGCTGACTTTGCAAAACTTGCGGAAATACAAAAACTTTTTAATTAAAAAGTTCCCAGATTTTTTCGTCTTCATCCCCTAGCACCCACACAGAAAACCCACGAACTCCAGAGCTTTTTATCTGCTCATATTTCTTTGCAAAAGAATTTTTATCTTCATACCAAATAGTATAATTTTTTCCTCCATAATTATACGCAACCCAAGAAATATCTCCCCAGTATTTCGAGCTCCCTCTCCCAGAGGTAATATTTTTATTTGTTTCTAAAAGTTTTGTATTTACAAAACCAAAATCAATCATAAGAAAATGCTTTTTCCCTTTTTTTAAATCTTCACTTCTATAAACCCAAGCATAAGTCGGTATTCCAAAAGATATTTTTTCTTTTGGTATGGTTTTAACTGCATAGTCCAAAACTTTCTTTGACCATTGCATAGTCGCGACTGGTCCCGGGGACTCTGGCTGATCATAGGCCATGATAGACAGAAACTCTGTGTTGTCTGCCAAGACTTTCCAATCATAGGCACCTGCCCAATTCTGCCAATAACTTTTTTCATAATCTTTCTGGTTATCTGAAATTTTTGAAACTACTGCGACAGATAGTTTTAAATTATTTTTATCAAACTCAATTTTTAAATATTTTATAAATTCAGAAAATTTTTCTTTATGACTAATTGGTATATTCTCCAGATCCATCTGCCACCCATAAAAATTATTTTTCACTCCTACCTCAACCATATATTTTGCAACTTTTTCCCAGTTTTTTTTATCATCTAATAAATTTTTAATATTTTTCTGATCAAAATATTCTTTCTGAACCCCCTCCCCGACCCTCCCCGAAGGGGAGGGAGAATAATAGAATGAGATATTTGCCAGGAGTGGCATGACTTTTAAATTTATATTTTTCTCATTTTTAAGTTGTAATATTTTCTCTGGGAACACACTCCGCACTTCCCCGTTTGGTAAAAGAAAATATGTCTGCGAACCGACAATATCTATTTTTGCAATATTCTTTTCAAAACTCGCCATACTTCGTGGCTCGTTTTTTAAATACCAAAGTTTCTCAAAACTTGTAGTTGCACTTTGAGCAAGTACAAAAGTGGGCAGTGCAAACAAAAATACAAAAAATAAACTCCTAATAATTTTCATATTAAGAGTTTATCATATTAATTTTTATGAAAATAACTTTCTTGTTGGAAATTAATCAAATTTTGGTAAATATTCTGTTATATAGCGAGCTTCGCATTCTTTAATTATTTTTACCGCTTCGTCTGCGTCAAAGAAACCAAGGTTTTTTGTTGTTCCTGGTTTTTTAAGATGTTTGTACATTTCGAAATAATGCTCAACTTCTTTTTTCCAATGTGGACCCAAGTCATCAACAGTCTTGATATGTTCTTGTCTTTTGTCGTCATTGATAACTGTGATAACTTTATCATCACGCTCACCACCATCTTCAAACTTCATTATCCCTATCACACGTAGTTCTGCTAGAGTCCCCGGGATAAGCTCTTCTGTTACATTGGCAACTACTACGTCCAGCAAGTCATTGTCCTCATCATAAGTTTGTGGGATAAGTCCATAAGTTATCGGGTAAGCGAGAGATGAGTAACCAACACGGTCAAGTTTCAAAACTCCAGCCTCGGTTATGTATTCGTATTTGTTAATTGTATTTGGGGTAATTTCAATTAGTCCGTTGATAATTTTGTTTTCTTCGTCTGCAAAAGCTGGGAGAACGTGTTGTAAATTGAGAACGTATTTACTTGGTTTGTGATCTATATTTGCCATATTATTTTAATTTTACAGATTAATTATAGCATTTTTGAAAATTTTTGTACAAAGCTATCTTCATTTTTTTCTAGGTACTTCCAACCCTTTAAGGCACTGGTATATAATGCATCAAGTTTTTTATTTCCTTGCTCGTATTTAAATTTTTCCATCCAATTACTATAATAATCTTTTTTTACAAAAATCTTCATCTGAAACTCTATTTCTTTCTTGTCTAATTTCCTGATTGACTGGTAACCATTAAGAAAAGATTTTGCAAGTTTAAATCTGGAATCTGAATATTTTGCTTGAAAGCAGGAATACATCAGACATCGGATAATATCAAAACTTAGTGAGGAAATCCTTGCCTTTTCTGTGTCAAACAAATAAGCAATATCATCTCGCTTCCAAAAAATATTTCTAAAATGATAGTCACCATGGATTAAATAATTATCTTTTGGGTGATAGTTTGAAAAATTAAAGATATCTTCTTGAACATAATTAATTTTTAATTCTAAACCTTTTTGGAAAATTTTATCAAAATTATTCTTTTTCTTTTTATTTAGTAAAGTGTTTTTAATTCTTAATAAACCATCTAAAGATTTTTCTTTTAGAATTATTTTATTCTCAGTTTTAATCTTTTTGTCTTTGTATTCGTACTCATTTTCGATTGCGAATTTATGCATTTCCGCTAAAAATTTTCCCAAATTAAATGATGACTTTTTATTTAATTTTTCTTTTACTTCTTTGTTTTCTACAAATGGGTAGAGAACATAAAGATCACCATTTTGAATCACATGTTTTATCGCGTGTTTTGTTTCAATAGGTAGAATAATGGGAAACTTCTTATGGAAGAAACTTTCTGCAAACTCTATTTCATCTATATTCGCAACTTTTTCGGGACGGTATTTTTTCAGAAAAAATTTTCCTTTGTCGGTTAAAATATATTTATTTTCTGTTAAAAATCCCCCTTTCACTTTCCCAATTTTGTAAATTTTACCAACGTTGTAATTTCCCTCTAAAAAATCATATTCTTTCATATCTCCAATTCTACCATACACCCTCCCCTTGCGCTCTAGAGGAAATATGCATATACTTATAATGTCGCAAGATA
>CAYMOA010000001.1:51552-81084 GCA_964391935.1 uncultured Candidatus Saccharibacteria bacterium
ACCCTCCCCTTGCGCTCTAGAGGAAATATGCATATACTTATAATGTCGCAAGATATATTAAAAAAAATAAAATAGTTTAAAAAAATATGGCAGATAAAAAAGTTGTAAAAAAAGTGAACTCTGCATTATCTAAACCACTAGCAGTATCTGCAGAACTCGCAGAAGTTATTGGAAAAGGACCAATGCCACGTACAGAAGTTGTTAAAAAACTTTGGGTGTATATCAAAAAAAATAATTTACAAAATCCTAAAAACAAGAGAAATATCTTGGCTGACGCAAAACTTCTTCCTGTGTTCGGTGGGAAAAAAGAAGTTTCTATGTTTGACATGACAAAATTGGTTTCGGCACATTTGAAATAATCTGTTCAATAAAATAAAAAATCCAGAGACACGACCTCTGGTTTTTTTATTTTATAATTTATTTAAGTTTATCCCCCGCTCCGCGGGGGAAATAGAGTAACTTTATTTTTTTTCTTGTATACTTACCAAATGAAGAAAATTTTTGTAACAAAAAAAATTCCAGATATTGGCATCAGCATGTTGCGAGAACAAGGCTATGATGTAACTGTGTCCCATTTAGACAAGACACTCTCAAAAAGAGAACTGGTAGAGGAAATAAAAAAGAAAAAATATGATGGCCTCATTACCCTACTCAATAATAAAATAGATAAACAAGTTTTAGAGTACTGTGCACTCTCGGGAATAAAAGTTATTGCCAACTATGCTGTCGGCCTCAACAATATAGACTCGGCAGAAGCCGAAAGGTTGGGAATAAAAGTTTTGAATGCCAAAGGTACCTCAGCACAGGCGGTGGCCCAGCATGTGGTGGCTCTCGCACTCGCAGTAGCAGACCGAGTGATCGAAGGTGACTACTTGGTGCGCAAACAAAAATGGCGTGGCTGGGACCCCAATTTATTAATGGGAATAGATATTTGTGGAAAAACTTTAGGACTTGTCGGAACCGGGAATATCGGACAAAAAGTTGGAGAAATATTCGCAAAGGGATTTGGATGTAAGATAATTTACTCTGACCTAAATCAAAATAAATTTTTAGAAGAGAACTTTGGAGCAACAAAAAAATCTTTGGATGAAGTATTAAGAAACTCTGATATTGTCAGTTTACATGTTCCCCTCACAGCAGAAACTACACATTTAATTAATTCTGAAAAACTAAATCTTTTAAAATCAAATTGTATCTTGATAAATACCGCTCGTGGACCAGTAGTCGACGAAAAAGCTTTAATAAAATGTTTACGACAGAAAAAAATATTTGGTGCTGGACTGGATGTTTTTGAATATGAACCTAAAGTAGAAAAAAGTTTGCGTAAACTCCCCAATGTTGTTCTGACTCCCCACATTGCCTCGGCAAAAATGAGTGCCAGAATAGAAATGGCTGTCGCTACTGCTAAAAATATTAGCGATGTTTTGAAGTAAAAATATGAAGAAAAATCCAAGCAATACAAAAACCAATAATGCTGCCTGGAAAAATACTATTGGGAGAAATTATAACCAGAATCCCAAAAAAATTTTTATTTCTTGGTTAGAAGAATCAATCGAGAACAAACGAAAACAACAAATAGAGTTATCAAAAAATGAATCCGTGATCTTGGATATAGGAAGTGGATCTATACCGTTATATAAAAAACTCAATATTAAAAATTATAAATGTATCTCTATTGATCTAGTCCAAACTATAGTCAGAGATCACACACATTTGATTTTTGACCTTAATACTCCTGATAATTCTGATGCATATAAGCAAATGCTAAGTAGATTAAACAAACTCTTAGTAATTAGTAAAAGGAAAGCCGTGGTGGATTATTTGATTTTCTCTGAAATATTGAATTATGTGGACTATAAAAAAACATTGAAAAGATTTCTACCATATCTAAAAAAGGACGGTACAGTTTTAATACTTAATCAACCTCAAAGAGGAGAAAAAGAGGCTTTTATAAGTACTGGAGTAAAAAGAAATAAAGAATTAATATTTTTCCTAGAACATGAAATGTCTATAAAAACAACTTCTACTTTTTTAAAAGTAAAAAATGACAATTCCGCTAGACTTTTAAGGAAAACGGACGATTACCTTGTTCTGTTCGGTCAAAAGTCCACAAAATTTGACTAAATACTTACTGGGTATTATTATTACTTTATGGCCGATAATCTCAAAAATAAGTCAAAAATAGAAAGTCCTAGTTTTGAGCCATACACAGAAAATATTGGATCAAAAAAATTTCCGATATATTATAGCAGATTCGGATTTAGTACTGGTCAAAGAATTATAATTGCAGGTGGCATCCATTGGAGTAAAAAAATATCAGTTCTAAAAGCCAGATCAGAACTATCTGATAGATTAAATATTTATAATATCCGATATGACTCCAGCTATAAAGTAAAGATGCGCAGTTTTTTCAATAATTCAATTAAATTGTTTGACCATGTTTCCATTTCTCCTCTTATTAAAAATGGAGTGGATGCGAGTGGATTTGCATCACATACAAATAAAATAAAGGCCCTTAATAACTCAATTTTAGAGTTAATAGAACGTAAATTTACAAGCGAGTGCGAAAGTAAATTTTTTGAAATATCTGAGGTGACAGACTTTTCAAATGAGTTAAGTAACCATGTTAAAAATTATTTAAATTCTAATCAACTCAGCATTAATATTTTTTTTATAAGAAAAAAAAATATACCTGATTTTTTTGTTTATGTTTCCCAAATTTCAACAACCAAAAACCAAAGCTGCTTTGGGGCAGCTGCGAATCTAGAAAGTGTGACTGCTTTGAACCATGCAACTCTAGAAGCTATGATGCTCTATCATAATGTTTCTAACCTTTGGAAAAATAACAACAATAATATCAAAAACAATAGTGCTAAAAAAGTTATTAAAATATTTAACGATGCAAAATACTTTAATTATTTCTTATCAAGAAAAGTAACCGACCAAAAATTTAAAAAAAATATATTTAAGTTAAATAATTTATTATTAAAGAAAGTCTTTAAATCTCAACTTTATTATTATACTTTCGCTAAAAAAAATAATTTATTTTCTTATAAATTTCATACCCAATTAAAAAAAATAAGCTCTTCTCCATTTACATAAATATGAAATTATTTCTCAATAAAAATGTCAGTGTTTTTTTCGACAAAATAAACAAAAAATATTTATTGAGTAACAAACTGTTATATTTGGAAATATATACAGAAAAAAATCAGGTATTCGAAAAATTAATAAAAAAGCTTAAGAAATCTGGAGTGGATTATCCTGAAAAGGACTCTGGTGAAACAAAATTTTTAAACCAACTTAAAAAAGTACCAGGATTTATAATTTATAATCGCATCTTTACAGAGCAAAGACAAAGTAAGAATATTGACTACCTTTATTCTAACTTTGGAAATGCAGGTAATTATAAAAAAATAGCGGATAAAAAAATATGTTTAATGGGTGTAGGCAGTCTTGGGAGCAATATACTGATCCAACTAGCTGCACTAGGATTCAAGTCTTTTGTCCTTTGTGACGGGGACATAGTAAGTGAAAGTAATTTGAACAGACAAGTGATATTTTCCTCTTTTGATATTGAGAAACCTAAAGCTAAAATAGTTGAGAAATGGTTAAAGAAATTTGATAAAGATATCCATGTAACAACATTTATAAACTATTTTAAAAAAACTAGTGATTTTTCTATTCTTCCAAATGACATTGATCTGTTAATTTTGTCAGCGGATGAGCCATATAAAAAAATAGTAGAGATGTGCAGTGAATATTGTAATAAAGAAAAAATCAAATGGGTAAGAATTAACAGAGATGGTTTTGGTCCATTAAAGGTTTTTGAAAACAAAGGTAGTTGTGCGAATTGTAAACAGTTAAACGAAGAAAAAATAATTCAAAACCTTTTGTCGAACCGCAAAATTAATATGTCACCTGGATGCATCATACCTGATATATATTTAATTACATCCCTATTTGTAAAACAAATATTTCGTTTTTATATATTTGACTCTTCGGATCTAAATAATACCTTTCTAAATATCTCGTATAAAAATGCACTTTACCCCACATTAATTAAAAATAAAATTAGAAGAAATAGAGATTGTTCTTGTAATTAGTTTTGAGTAACTAAATATAGTTTTTCTGGCACAATGCACGGAACCAAACATTCTCTAATTTTTTGCCTGTGAATTTTATCTATTTCTTGCATATTGTCTGGGTTATTTTGCAATTCTCCCGGAAAAAGCATGATAGCAAAAGTGTAATAATCCCTACCAATTTTAAACAAATAAAAAGCTTCTACATTAACCATCTCTCTCTTGAGAGACTCTTTTGCCTCAATGTGATAGATCGTATTTAATTTATCACACCAACCTCTCCAGGTAGTAAGCTTGTTTCTTTTTATTTTAAAAATATTTGAGAATTGATTCATGATTTTTAATAAACTCAGGATTTACTTTTACAAATTTACTGTATACAAACTCGACATCTTGGTTTGAATAATCCAACTCTGATAGATGCTTTGAATATTTAGATAAACTTTTTTGTGAAATCCCCAACAATTTGTCAAATATTACTTTGGAGTATCCCTGATAATAGTCTCCGGTAATTCCAGGTAAAATTGACTGCAAACGCTTTACACACAAAAGCATTCTTGCGAATATCTCTAACTTATTCTTGTTAGAAATTTTTTTGCTTTTGAGTAATTCTTCGAAAATAATTATTAACCTCCCTAGTACAAAACTCGCATGAAAAGTTCCGAAAAGACCTCGTTTTTCTGCCCTAAAAGGTGAGAAATACTTCTGATCAAAAACATTTTCAACTTTGAAGTTTTTCTTTAGATCTTGTAACAAATAATTCAATGATACATGTGCTACCTCATGAATTATATGTTCTAAGAAGAAAGTAATGTTTTCATCTTCATTTCTTGGTTTGATAAAAATAATTCCTGGAAGCTCTATTTCAGTAAAAGCGATTATTTTTTTTCCTTTTAGAAAAACACTACCTAGATGTACCAATTTTAATTCTTTTGAAAAAATTTTTGTGCATCTGACAAGAATATTGAAGGCATCCTCATAGGCTTTATGATTATTCTCACTCAGTTTCGTAAGAATTTTTGGTTTTAAACCATAAACATCAGTTACTGTTTTTTTTATTGATGCTCGAAAGAAAACATTATTACCAAAGAAAATTCCTCCCTTAAAACTATTCTTCAATAAATTTAAGTTGATATTTTTTTGATTAAGTTTGAAACAAATGTTGGCACATAAGAAGGGATAGAGAAAAACAAACTCTTTTCCAGGGATAGAATCATAATTTTCTTTTACTATACTAATATGTTTGTTTCTTTCTTGTGCGAGTTGTTTTAAAAAAAACATATATTTAGAGAGCTAAGCGTATTCACTTTGCAATAAAGACCCAAAAACTGCTAATTCTTTTTTCGTAACAGGTTTAATATTCAGTTTAATAATCGGGTACGACTTTATTGCTTTTTTATTTTTTTTTGTCATATTTATTGTGTACTTATTTTCTAAGTACTAATTGTAGTTTCAAGTCCCTGAAACTTTATGTCAAGTGCAAATTGTGGAAAACTTTTTAATTAATAAAATTTACTGAGTAATATCCCAACCTGTGGGGCGTCTCAGGGAAATATATGGGAGTATTATTATGGATAATTTTTGGTGGGTTAGTTGGTTGGATAGCTTCTCTTGTTATGGGTACAGACTCACAACAAGGAATAATTCTAAACATCGTTGTGGGAGTTATAGGTGCGTTTATTGGTGGGTGGTTAGCTAGTGCATTCGGTTCTGTTGGTGTAACAGGATTTAACCTTTATAGTTTTATCGTAGCGACCATAGGTGCAATTGTTTTAATAGCTCTTGTAAAACTAGTAACAGGTAGAAATATATAAGCACAGTTAAAAAGTAATTTGAGTGGACCCGGAACGACGACAACTATGTAAGTTCCGAAGACTTACACCAAGTAGTATGAATTGTAACCAAGACAAAGTTGTTGATTATAGTCTGAAACGGTGTAGCCGTACACAGTAAAAAAAAGATTTAATTTAATGTTTTCTATTTTGACAACAAAACGCCCATGATGGGCGTTTTGTTGTGGAACTTTTTTTAAAAATTATCTCCAGTCTTTAATAACAGCTGACTTAATAGTGAACATCACACCCATAAGTATCAACATCACACCAAACTCAACAACCCAACCAACAAGTGGAATAATTCCGAGAACAAAATAAATTACCGTACCGAGTAAAATTGTTTTCCAATCTATTTCATATTTGTCAGTTTTAGAAATCCACTTTTTAACAACTGATCCAATAAGAATCGGAGCCAGAATAGAAGTGAAAATAAGTATAATGACATAACCAAGTAGGCCGAGGAAACCAAATGGCATACCAACAATTGTGAACAATAGAATAATAGAAGCCACCGGCATCACTATTAAAATAATTAATCCTCTTCCTATTTGCTGCACTGGGTTGGCTACTGATTCTTCTACAACTTTTTTAGAATATCTAGTCAATAAATAACCAACAACCAAAGCACAAATAAATATCATTAGGAATTTGGCAATCAACCAAAATGTTAGAAATGCGAGCAAACCTGCACTAGCAACTTCTTTCATATCAGAAACAGAGCTCTCGTTTTTTTGAAAATCGACTTTACCTTGTACCACTGCCCCATCTTCCATTTTTAATTCTTGATCGGCAGTATAGTTTAAGTTCCCAACAATATTGGCTTTGGGACCGAGAGTCACTTTCTCTGCAAATATTTTTACATCTTTTCCAACTGGCGCATTTAAGTAAACTTCTGTTGCAAATATTTGTGTATTACCAAAAACTGCCGAGTCGATATGAACTGCCCCACCAGCCACCACCAAGTCACCACCAATATTTTTTCCTGTTACAAAAACTTGCCCACCAGCGATCACCGCGTCACCAGCAACATTTCCCTGCACCAAAATATTCCCACCAGCCACACGCAAGTCATCACCTGTATCACCTGTGATAGTAATATTCCCACCCGCTGCTGTTAAATCTTGCATTACAGCTCCATTTAAAAGAAGAGTCCCCCCTGCGGTCACCAAGTCTCCATTGGTCGCACCAGAGTTAATCACTGACCCACCAGACATGTACAAGTCGGATGCCACTACTTCCCCTGCTGGTACCGAAACTTGCTCAGCATATCTAAACTCTGCCGCAGCTGAGATTGTTGGTAAAGCTAGAAGACAAAAGAAACCCACAGAAATAATTTGTAATATTTTATTATTTTTCATACAACTAAAGTATATACCTAAAGACTGTCAAAATCCAACAACCTTTCAACGAGAATTTTTTTGTGGAATTGTTCGGAGTTAGAGCGAACTTCTTTACCTAAATATAGTATCTATGAGTTAAACATTTGGCTAAAATCCTTTTATTTATGGCTTGAAAATGGAAAATACCTATAACCAGCCTGTCTATCTTGTAAATATGGCACAACTAAAAGAAAAACAAACATAGTTTTACTCCCTACCCTCTCTCACTATATATTTTGCAAGAAAATGTTGAGGGGGTATAAGGGGGGATGGGGGTACTTGTTTTAAACACGGGTTGCGGAGCTACACGTACCCATTTTTCTATTTTTGAAAAATTACATACCAGGGATTATTTGGTAGTGTTTTTCTAACTCCAGATTTTACATTATCTATACTCGGCAAGTTAATCCAGGAGTCTACCCAACCTTTTTTAGTTCTTAACAAATAATGACCCACTGGATATTTATCTGACTTTGCAATTAGAGTTATAGAATTAAATTTTCTTGAGAAATTGTCTGCTTCTAATTTATTTACATGTTTAGGGTTTTGATTGAAGAACTTTAAATCATATTTCAAACCTAAACCATTCAGGTATTTAACCATATCAAAAACTTTGATTCCATTTTTAATTGAGTAAAACTTTTTCTCAAAATCTTGTTTTACCTTATCATATGGTTTATCCAAAAGATTAGCCAAACAAGCTATTCCGCAACCATTTATATCTTTTTGGTGTTGATATTTCATGCTCAGATTCTAACATTTATAATTATATTAACAACTCAAAATTTTCACCTACACACGGTTCTTCAAATTTAGCCAAAAATACCTCAAACATTTTTTCATCTATCTTGTGCTCATGTGTCAGGTCCTGACTATTTCTCTTATTTAATCTTTCAAGCAAAATACCTTTTTCACACTTAAAATATAAAAGTTTTGATTCTGCTCCAAGGTCAGTGACAATTCTTTTATATTCCTCTCTATCTGCTTTTTTCCAAAACCCATAATCTAAAATTACATCTTTATTACCTGCAATATCTTGCTTAACTTTTTCTAAAATCTCTTTTTTAATTTCATCTTCGTACTCTTGAAATTTGTCACCGTAAAAACTAGATTTATGCTTCTTAAAAAATTCTTTATCCAATTTATACCAAACAGTATTTGGATTTTCGCCTACAAATTTTTCAGACCAGGTACTTTTTCCTGAACCTGGAAGACCACACAATAAATATACAGTTGGTTTATTCATATTCTAAAACTCCGCAAAAATCTTTTTATTTACCTGGTCAATCCTAATTTTCCCACCAAAAGGCATCGGGATTTGCGGGTTAGTATGCCCAAAGTCCATATTTTGGATAATTGGAATGTCTTTGTTGTAAACTCTCACAATTTTTAATATTGTCTCTAATTGATCTTGCCTAAACCTTTTCTTTTCTTCTCCTTCTAATTTATTCTCAAAATCCCATGCTTGGGGTCTACCAACTAAAAGCGCTTTTACATTTGCCAAAATCCCTCTTTCTCCTAGTGCCCGGTAAACTCTTCTCACATATTCCTTATCTGGCATTTCTTCAGAGGTTTCTGTTAACAAAACAATTTCTTTAAAATTGTCCAATGTCGGAATTTGAATATTGTGACGTAATAATTCATCGATTGACTCTAAGCATCCGCCCCAAGAAATCCCTTCTATACTTTCATTTGTATTTTCTCCTTCGTTCCAGATCCACCCTTCGTT
The DNA here is from genome assembly GCA_964391935.1 of uncultured Candidatus Saccharibacteria bacterium. Taxonomy (GTDB): domain Bacteria; phylum Patescibacteriota; class Minisyncoccia; order Phycocordibacterales; family UBA5272; genus JBBQKQ01. The sequence goes on from CAYMOA010000001.1 coordinate 60,581, forward strand.
TTTTTCATAAACTCTTGATTGGGTTAAAGTTTCTGGATCACCCCATTCCAAACTAACATCATTAAATTTTTCACTTTGTCTCAATTCAAATTCCCCAGTATCAAACATCGCATGTTTTATAAACTCAATTGTAAAGTCCTCCATTTTATTTTGCATGGCAAATTGTGTAAACAAACTTGCACCATAAAAAGATGGAATTCCATTTAGCCAGAGAAAGTTACAAAAATGTGTATTGTCAGAAAATCCAAAAAACATTTTAGAATTATTTACAAAATCTTCTCCTTTTAAATTCTTAATATATGTCACTTGATCATCACCTCCCAAACTCGCAATCACCGCCTTTATATCTTTGTCTTGAAAAGCATTTTTCAAATCCTCCGCACGTTCGAAACCTGTTGCCCCAACCTTTTTAGTAGCCGGAAATTCAACTGGTTCCAAGCCAAATACTTCTCTTACTCTTTTTAAACCAAGCTCATAAACATGGGGCCATACCCCAGGTGCCGCAAAAGAGGGAGAAACAATTGCCACCTTGTCACCTATTTTTAGTTTTGGAAGCTTTTTAAAAATCATATTTATATTATATCAAATTCTGGTATAATTACCCTATATGGATTTAACAATAAAATTTGAGGATAGAAGTGAAGTTTTAAACATTCGTGTGGCAATCATCATGCAAACCAGAAACGGATTCGTACTATCACATAGAAAAAATGGAAATTTCTACTTTGCTATTGGTGGACGTGCAAAACTTGGCGAGTCTTCTATTGTTTCTGCAATTAGAGAAGTAGAAGAAGAAACTGGACTTCATCTGTCAGAAAAAGATTTTAAATTAATCTCAATTATAGAAAATTTTTGGGAATCTGATCATGAAAAGGTGAATGATAGAAATTGGAAGGTACATGAAATAAACTACGTATTCACAGTTCCAGTACAGGAAAGAATTTTTGAAGCAATTGATAGCGCTGAAGTTGTGGAAGTTCCCAAAGAACAACTTGCAAATCTAGATATTAGACCAGAAACTATTAAAAAAATAATACTTGAAAATAAATTAGATGACTTTAATCATTATATTGTTTAGTTTATGAAGACAAAAATCGAATTTTATGAATCGCTAAATTCTTCTAGAACTCAAATTCTAGAAAAGATAGAAAAAATATTTGAACCGCTTGCAATTGAAGGACATGTTTTAGGTTCTGTTGCCAGAGGTACTCCCGACCCTTACAGTGACTTGGATATTTGGATTACATTTGAAGATGCTAAGTGGGAGGAATTTAAAGAAAATAGGATGAAATATTTTTCGCAAATAGGAGAAATAATTCACATAAATGAAGCGCCTCAGAATGCTCCAATAAACGGAATATACTCATCTATATTTGTAAAAACAAATGAAAACATATTAGTTGTTGATTTTTACCTTTGTCCTAAAAGTTCTGCTTTCATAACCTCTGAATCTAAAAATCTTTTTGGAAATATAGAGTTACCTACAGATGAATTGTCTCTTAATACACAACAAGTTACGGTGCCAGATACATACAGAATTAATTTCTTCATCTGTTTTATTTTTGGAACAATTAAGAAAATAGTGAGAGGTAAAGAAAATCATCTCGAATTAGTCCTACAACAATATGATTTTCTAAATTCTAAATATGCTATAGGTGTAAAGAAGATAGAAAATACATCAATTCCATTTGTAGCACTCGAACTGATTATTAGTAATGCAAAAGAGGTTTCTACTCCAAAGCAAAAAGAAACTTTGACTCAAATAGAATTATTCATTGAAAGAATAAGGTTATTTGAAAATCTTTAAATATTATTTATAATTTCTTTAGGGCTTTTACTTGAGGAAAGTTACTAATTGTTAATTTGTTTAAGTAAATTTTCCAAAGCCAACTTTCTCATGGAAATGAGGTTTTTGGTTATTCCATCCATTTCTCCAAATGTCTGAGAACTTCCATTTGGTACAAAAATAGAATCCCATCCAAAGCCATTTGTGCCTCTTGGGGCAACCACTTTGCCATTTATGATACCAATGCCTATTTTAGTTGAAGTACCGTCAAAAATGCCAAAATATGACACAGCTGAAGCCTCGAAATCATTCTTTATTTCACACAATTTCACCAAGTCATTTAGTTCTACAGATTTTAAAAACCACTTTGTAAAAACACCGGGTAATTTACCTAAAGCATTAAAAATGATCCCACTATCTTCAACTAAAACTGGTTTACCTATCTTGGAATAAGCTTGTTTTGCTTTATGTTCTATAACTTCTTCAAAACTCAGTGATTGAATTTCATCTAATTCAATTTTTTCAGAAATTATATCTACTCCTAAAATATCTTTAGCTTCTTTTAGTTTTCCCTCGTTAGTAGTCGCAAAAATTAAACTATCTCTTTTCATCTTTAATAATTTTATCCATTTGATCAACAGCTCCTTGTACATTTCCGTTTTCCGAAATAATCGTGTAGTCAAACATAGACTTATAGTCTTTGAACATTTCTTTGTCAGCTTCAATTCTAGCAATTATTTTATCCTCACTTTCTGTACCTCTGTGTTTTAGTCTGTCATATTGATCAGTCTCAGTTGGTGGCATTATTACTATGGTCTTTGCCTCTGGGATTAGTTTTTTAATAATTCTAGAAGTTGCCGGCATAGCATTAATAACTAGAGCATCACTCCCAATCCTTTTCCGTAATTCTATTTTTGGCATAGCATAAAAATTTCCTACAAATTCTGCTTTGTCTGCAAAAAGTCTCGCTTCTAGCAAGAGAAGAAATTGTTCTCTAGTGAGAAAGTGGTAATCGACTCCATCTTCTTCGGTGCCTCTTTTAGGTCTAGTTGTAACGGCAATCAGTTTTTTGATGTGAGGGTTTGCTTCTAACAAAGTCTGGATAACAGTATCTTTACCAGCTCCAGAAGGTCCAGATAAAATAACAACATCTCCAAGAGATTTACTGTTTTTTCTTCTGTAAGCGACACTATCAATTAATAGCTGTTCTTCTTCGAAAGGTAGATAAAATTTATTCATGACATCTTTAATAGTACTGAAAAACTTTAGAAATTCTTTTGCTTCTTCAGGGGTTAGATTCTCAAGTTCTTCAATTGAAATAGCACTTGCTGGAATTATCCCTTTTTCAGGCATAATTATGCCAGGGCTAGTATTACGGGCATCTTCAGTTGTTTCTATAGAATCCACACTTGTATCGGCTACTCTTTCTGTTTGTTTTTCAACATCGTCTCCACCAATATCCTCTGTCCTTTTTTCCTTTAAAAATTTTGTTAAGCTATTAGCTTTTCTTCTTTCCCATAAACTTGGTAATTTCATATATCAAAATTATAGCATTAAATCCATTATATTCAACTAAAAAACAAGATCTTCTCCAAAGTAGTTATACAGCATTTCCTTATAATTATCATCAGTTATTTGATTCTTATCATAATTTATGTATTTAGGATTAAAAAGTGGATAAGAGGTTTTGTATATTTCAGCAGTATCTAAATCTAAAACATTATTTAATTTTAGTTCATCTAAGAAGGAGGTATATTTGATACAAAATTTGTCATAAGAAATTTCATTTCTAGCTTTAAGAATCTCAGAATAAATTTTCTCTAGTTCATCTGTAATTTTTGGAAATTGTTTCGAATACAAATAGGACGGTCTAATTTGTCCATATAAATATTTTTTAATCCTAGCATTTTCGTTTGCTTCTAAATTATTATTTGGGGAATACTCTAAAGCTTCAACTAACTGAGTATAAAATAATGCAAATAACTTTTTGAAAATGATTTTATTCCCACTGGATACTTCGTTTTTTAATTTCTCCAAATCTTGATAGACAAATTCTGGTCTTGAAATTTTGTATTTGTTCATTAGTTCAGTATCAAATTTTCTTGTTAGAAAATCAGAGTAGTTATGGTTATTCCACTCTAAATCTTGCCAAAAAAATACACTGTATTTATTTTTAAAATCTTGTAGCATATTTAAATCTGGACCATATTTCAGTATTTCTTTGTCATCACCTGTGAATATGTAAAAAGAAACAGAATACAAAAGTTTTTCCAGGCCATCTTTTGTATTAAGATCCATTTTGTTTTTCATATTATCAAAAATTGGGAATATTTTTCTTTTACTAAAATCATAGTCAAAAACAATATTTTTATTCTTGAACTTAAATACAGAGTAAATGTCAGCCATTACCAAAGAAAATGCTTCTGACATAAGTCGATATGCAACATAAAGTTTTATATCCTCAAAGGACTCGTCACCATATAGCAAAGGATCTGGAAAAACATAATGAAAAACATCGTGTAAAGTAAATACAGATTCATGGAATTCGTCTCTTTTTTTAAAAATAGTTAACCCACCATTCGTACCAGAGTACCAATAGTTTTTATTTGCATTAAAATTAGGGAATTTAAGGAAAAGTCCTCTTTTTTCAATTGTAAATTTCAAAACATTATCAAACACATTACTCTCATAAAGTTTAAAATTTTTAAACCAAATAAAAGGATCAGTCTTCATATTTGGCATGCCGTATCTATTAAGCCAATCATCATAGCTAAAATAACTATGCATAACTGTTTTATCTTTTGATGGTATGTATGATGCATCTAGAGAAATTTTTTCCAATACTTTTTTTGCTGTCTTAGTATGATTAAGATTTACTTCAACTTGAAATTTTGAACTATTAAATTTGATACAATAATCAAAGAACTCAATGACTGTATCCTTTCTATACCCCAACAAATTTGAAATTCTTTTACCAAAAGTAAGTTTTTCAAAAAGATTTCCATTTCTAACAAAAGTATTCTCTTGGGATTTTAGGTTGTTAGAAAAATAATTAATTTTCATTTTTTAAAGCAGTTTTTGCTTCTTTCCACAATTTGTATATTTCTTCCAAAGCTACATCTGTCCATTTTAAATCTCTTGATTTAAGATTTTCTTCGATAAAGTTACATCGTTTTAGATACTTAGCAACGTTATTTTTAATTGCTTCATCCAAATTTAATCCGTAAGACTCGACTAAATAACTTATTTGTGCAAATAAATTCTGGGCAATTATAAACATTGCATCTTTATCTTTATTATTAAAACTAGTTTCGTACTCATCAAAAAGTTTTTTAATTAGATTCACATTTTCTTCAGTTCCAACTTTTTGTGTAAACATAATTTTATTTTTCAAAAATAAAATTCTTTCTCTTTCTATACCCATATGTCTTGAAACATTAATAAGCCCAAAAACAATATCAATTGCCTCATCACAAATATTCTTAATTTTAGCCTCATCTGGGTTTTCTCCCATTTCCCCAAACGCTTCATTTAATTCTCTTATTTCATCCTTTAGTCTATCAAAAGCAAGTTCAACTGTTTTAAAGTCAAATCCAACTTTAAAAGACTCGTATTGCGAATCATATATAGCCAATAACGGCTTTTGATTTGGTAATTCTTCAAGAAGTCTCCCTACGAAATATCCGGTGTTATTTGTTGTCATTTTTTGTTCCATATTTTATTATTTATTTTGTTTTAATTATAAACTTTTATTTGCTTTTTTGCAATTTGTAAATAAATGTTTAGGCCTTGAGTTTAGGCAGTAAATCCTCTAAAATTTCATCAATTTTTCTCAAAACTTTTTTCATCTCCAATTCCTTACCATCGTCTTCAATGAATTTACACAATTTGATAAAATTTGATACTGTTCCGCTAAGTATAAAAGCAGTTGCCTTAGATGATGGGAATAACATATTTTTACACTCTAAAAAATCTTTTTTAGAAATATCTGGCGACTCAATTTTTTGTATTTCTTTCTTGTACTGGGTAATTAGGTTACTAGTTTTTCTGTAGATATCCTCATTTAAAATAACAAATGACGGATTGGATTGAATATTTGTTCTAGCTTCAGTAATTCTACTTAAATGCAAGATGTCTCTTTGGCAACAGAATTCATTTTCTACTGATGTACTAATGCCAGAAACTAATATGTTTAGTGTCACGGTATGCAGTACAGAAAAATGTTTAAATTCAAATATTTTCTTATTAATTTCTTCGTCAGTAAAACTACTAGAATTTAAATAAGACATCTTAAATGAATTGATTGGCATTTTCGATATTATTTTTGAAATATTGTCTATGTTTATATCCCCATAATTATCTTTAAAAAAATCTATCTCTATTCCACCTATTCCCACGACTTTCACAGAAGACTCTTTTACGAACTCCTTCTTTTCATCATAAAATTGCACTCCAGACATCTCTAAAAAGTCACTAATTTTATATTGGTTTTCTATATCCTTAAGTTTATTCCAAATCTTATCAAAATTTAATAAATATATATTTTTCATAAGTGTTTTTGTTCTGATATTTTTGTCAGTATTTTTCTAAATAACGCAAACTCATTTGTCTTTAATTTTTCGTGAAGTAACTTTATATCAGTCAAATTTTCTGGAGAAATAGAAATGGGTTCTGAAACATCAATTATTTCTCCGTCATCAACTTTTTCATTTACCCAATAAGCTGTACTGACAAGTTCTTTTTCTCCTCCAACAATTGTATCATAGATACAATTCATTCCTCTGTACAGAGGTACACCATTTGCATCTTTTTTCCTCAAGTCAGCAGGGTGGATATTGAATCCTTTGTGTTTAGATACAAATTCCTCCGGTGAAATTTTCATTAGTCCAGCATATATCACTAGATCAACTTTTTCTTGGTTGAGTATTTTTGAAACTTTCTTAAAGAAATTGTTTTTCCCAATATCAAAACAAACCGTATAAACACCAAACTCTTTTCCTATTTGAATTGCGTTACTAAAAATATTATCAGTAGCAATTACTTTAAAATCTAAATTTGGGTACTCGTGTTTATTTGAAAGAATGTTTCTAGCGTTAGAACCAGAACCTGACATTAAAATTGCCACATTAAGCTTCTGGCTACTATTTGCTTTTTTTTTAAAAAATAATTTTTTCAAATTCATAGCAGGAGTTTGCTTTATTTGTAAGTTTTTAACAACTCTGGTAGGTCATGAATTAAATCTAGTTCTGAAATTGCTTTTTCTGGAGTTATCCAAATAAAATTTTGATGTTCTTTATCTTCAATTTTAACATCTGGTTTTTCTTGAAATTTTACAGAAAAGGCATGCCATTCCAAATCAAAACTTCCATCTCTCAAAAAAACTGACTTTACGGGTTTCAAATTATTTTCAATCAATCTAATCCCTGTCTCTTCATAAATTTCTCTTATCGCTGTTTCTATTACACTTTCCCCTTTATCCATTTTTCCAGCTGGTACCCCCCATTTACTTCCATTTGCCTTTTCTGGGTTTCTTTGAAGAAGTAGAATTTCATTTCCAAATTCTAAATAGCAACCAACAACATCTATTTTTTTATTAAAATCATCTGGTTTAACTGTGAATATCATAAATATTTGTAGCTCCAATTATATCATAAAAGATAAATATTGCATTAGATACTAGGTTATTGCTAGATTAGATAACTTGGTATTACAAGAGAATGATATAATATAAGCATTAATTATATGATAAATTTAAAGATAATTATTGGAAGCACTAGACCAAATCGGTTTTCAGAAAAAATAATTCCGTGGGTTTTGGAAAACTTAAAGGTATTTGAGCAGTTTTCAGTTGAGGTTTTAGATTTACGAGATTATCCGATCCCTTTTTTATCAGAAGGAATATCTCCCGCCCATATTAAAGATAGGAAATACAATAACGAAGCATCTATCCGGTTTTCCGATAAAATACTAGAAGCTGATGCTTTTATTTTTATTACACCAGAATACAACCACGGCTACTCAGCGGTTCTGAAAAATGCGATTGATTCAATTTATGTTGAGTGGCAGAATAAACCAGCTGGTATTATTTCCTATGGTGAGGTGGGGGGAGCCAATGCAATACAACAACTTAGAAATGTGATAACTGAAATTTATATGCATTCTGTTAAAACAGCTGTACATATCTTTAATCCTTGGAACTTAGAAGCAAATGAGATGGACTCTAATGGAAACTTAAACATTAATGCGCTTGAGAAATATATTAAACCACTAAATAAAATGCTTACCGAATTAGATTGGTGGTCTATGGCACTGAAAACTGCAAGGAAAAAATAAATTGACTTTTTACTACAACGAAATTATACTTATTATTATATGGAAAAAAAATACCTTACAATTCTAAATTATTAAATAGAGAAAGTCAAAATTTAGACAAAGAAGAGCTCTTAGCTATTGCTGATTTATTAGAAAGTGGTGAATTCAAAGAACTAATATCTGAAGGTAAAATTACTCTGGCCATGATTCGCCCAAATGTTGGTCCAGATGCAAATTTACAAGGAATGCCAGACATAGAAGCAGCAAATGAAATCGAGAGTAAGATCGCAGGATTAGGGTTTAGCTTGAAATTTTCTTTTGTATGGCCAAATGAAAGTATAACAGAATTTTATGATGGCGGTCCGAAATCAAGCATGCAGAAAGAAAAACCTATTGACCCTGAAAAGTATCCAACTAGATGGGAGGAGTTTGTTGATTTTATGTCATCAGCACCAACTACAGTAATATATTTGTATGATCTCAACAATCAGGCTATAAAAAAATGGAGAGATCATTTGGGTCATTGGAATATTGATGAGGTTAGAGACCCATCAACGATAAGAGGATCTTTTGGGGTAAATAAATACAATAATTTGGTTCACGGAAGTGACTCTATTGAATCTGTTACAAAAGAAACTGCCATGATTAGTTCAGCTTTGAAAAGTATTGCTAATAAATAACTAAATTATGGAGGAAGTTAAAACCACACCTGACTTAGTTGAACTTCTTGGAAAGGGTTTGTTGGATAAAATAACCGCAGGTGGATATATCATATCTGATATTGAAAATAAATGGGAACGAATGGGAGGAGAGACATACATAATAAAAGCAACTTTTAAAAAAAATGATCTTCACTTTCCTGTAGTAATTAAGGCTTGTATTAAAATGTTCCCAAGTAAAACTATTTTGGAATGGGTAGAAAGGAGAAAAAGAGTTGAACTTGCGGGTATCAGTACGCCTAAATTATATTTAGTTCCAGAAAACGAAGGTATTCTTATAGAAGAAGACATACCATATGATTTAAAGCAAGTTTATGGCAAAAGTGATGAGAAAGAAAGGCAGATTTTATATAATAAAGTTTATTCTGATATAAAAAAAATATTAGATATAGGATTTAGACCAATTTCATTCCATGACCTAAGATCTAGAGGGAAAGATGTGGTATTTATTGATTTTGGTTCAGATTTAGGAGATTGGCAAAATGCTGAACAGACGTCTGATATTAATAAAGACATTGTGGATAAGCTTGTAAAAAAAGTTTTCTAAAGCTAAAAACCTTCAAATTCCAACTGTCTTCTTCCCCTTTCCTCATCTACCCTCTTGCGTTCCGCAACTTCATTCTTTAGAAAACTATTCATCATTCTCCCTGCAAATTTGGCAACATTTTTATTTTCGGATGTAATGTAAGGGGTCAGTTCTTCTGCCCGACTTTTATAAAAGTCTGCAATACCATATGGGCCAGTCATTACACCTGTAGCACTTAAAGCACTATCCATTTGATTTATTATATTTTGGTCCTCGGTTTTCTTCACTACTTCTATACATATTTCTAAATCAGCTGGTTCAGAATTATTTATTAATTTAGCTATTTCCAATAAGTTATGACCTCCATTTCGTTGAATGAGAGCTTTTAAAATTTCTTTGGTAATTCCGGAAGTTCTTTGCAGGAAGTATCTGACATAGACATTATAAAGAGTCCATTCTGGTGTCATTTTTTCTATTAATGATTGTAAAAAATCAATAAGCATAGGACTATTGCTTATGTATTCCTTTAATTCAGGATTAATATGATAAGGTATGGGCTCATATTCTTTTGTGCCATCATATTTTTTTACAATCTTCTTTTTTATTCTACCTCCAAAAATTTTAAAGATTGCATTTGGGATCTTCTCATTTATTTGTAACATGAGTTGTTGTACTGGATAATCCAGGTCATTTGTATGAATTATATTTTTGATTAAAAACTCCATATTTTTTTCGCTCCAGTTTTCGTAGGAAATCCATTTTGAAAAAACCGCGGTTGCCAACTCGCGAATATACATATTCATGTTCTGAGGGTTTTTAATTATTTCTTCAACAATAAGATTCTCAAAAAAACTTGCACTTCTCTTAAAGTTTCGTGCAAGAATATTCAGTAAGGTATATTGAGAAGAAGAAGTTTGCTTTCCTTTTAAAAATTTAAATCTTTTAGAGTTTTTAGTTATTTCTTCAATAATTTTAAAATCTTTACTTCTAAACTCTTCGTCAATCCCAAGATTTAGAGAGGCTAATATAGACACAACTCCTTCAAAATCCTTTTCCTTAACTATTCTCTTTAAAACTAAATCCCATAAATCTAAGCGGGGAGATTCTCTCAGTCCAATTAAGATGCTTGTGAGAAATTTAATTACCCCATTCTTGCGTGCATAATTTGTCATTAATATTTCGTATGCAAGTTCAGGTTTTTCTTTCGAAACTTTAATTAGAAACCTTTTGAATTGTTGGAATTCCCACTCCTCTATATATTGTATTTGATCGGATATTTCATTCAAAAGTTCAGAATTACTTTTCAAAGTCTTCCTTGTGAGCTTTTTGTAAAAAGAAGTTTCCATTTCATTTCTCGCTTTTATCTGAAGATCTTGATATGGTTCACGCCCAACAAAAGTTGAAAAGATGCTAAATTTATAATCATTTAGTATTTCTTTTTGCAGGGCCTGTGTCTCTTCTGTTTTTGTTTGTTCCAATCTATTTATCCACCCCAGTTGTTCTTCAATCGTAGAGGCAAGAGCAAGATTACCTAACTTACCGGCCGAATCAAAAATAATTTTTCTATATATTTTGGATAAATATTTATTATCATCCTGAAACATGGTTAAATTCTCATTAGGTATTGCATGTGAAGGAAGTTGCGATACTTTCGCAAGTATTTTTACAAGTTTAATTTTTATAGAAATGTTTTTTTCATTTACAATTAAATTTTCCAGCATATCCATGGAATCACGTCTCATTTTTTTAAGAAAATCGGTAGGAACTATGGAAGCACTTCTAAATGTAAATGTATCTAAAGTCGTATGACTTACACCTTTTATATCTGAACTTAAAATTTCTTCAGTTACAATTTGAATTAAATCCAAGTTATCTTTTTTATCTTTCTTGTTAAAGCCAAGTATGTAGTCTAAAATCATTCTCTGAAATGCGTAACCCACATCTCTGTTTTGTATTATATCCAAATCGTACTTTGCTATTTTTTTAATTGTATCAAATGATTTTGCTTTTATTCCTTTGTCATGATGATGTGTTAAATTCTTTAAAATACCAAGCGATTGATTAAAGTCTTTATACCAAACTCTTTGAGAATCAATTATATCCAAACATTTCGCCATCAAATCATCATGAGTCTTTCCATAAAGGTCCTTGTCCGTAAACTTGTGTATTACTTGTGCCTTCATGGGCTTCTTAGACAGAACCACTTTGATTATAGATAAAATTGTATCCAGCTTTTTGTGAAAATAATCCTCAATGACTTCAAGGTTTCGATAGATTTCATCGTTCGATTTTGTATTTTGTATTTTCGTTATGAAATCATCTTTCAACACAGTGCTCGCTACACTCATTTTGTGATATTTATCGTTTAAATCATCAAGTTGCAAAGTAGCTGTTCGGATGTGCTTTTCCATTACGTTTCCGAAAGATGCTTTAATTTCTTTTAAACCAAGCTCTTCCATAAGTACAATGCTTTCTTCTGGAGTCTTGTATGTTATATCATGTTCCACTTCGGACCATGCATGAAAAAGTGAAGATGTGATTTGTAGCTCGCATTTCAGGCCTTTATATTTTCTGTACTCTCTAAGTTTTATTCTTGAATCGTCCAACCGCAAGATAAGATGAGTGGCGGTGTAACCTCCAATTTTATATTTCTCTTCACCATCTTTTATAATTTCTCTAAATTCTTCGTATAGAATATCTAAAAACTTTTTCTTGTCACTCTCCAGATAAAATACAATTCTTGTTCCGGCTAAATCTTCAACTTCATCCAGATTTTCGTAAAATTTACCTTCTCTAGTTTTTCTCTCAATTTTTTCTCGCAATTTTTCCAAATCCTTTTCTCTGCAGGTTATGTGCTGAAATTTTATCTCACTTTCTGAAAGCATCTGCTCCAAAATACTTTTAACTACAACGGAAAAGTCCTTATACAATCGTTGTTTTAATTCATATTCTTCAAGAATCTTTAAGACGTTTTTTACCATAAGAAATGCTATATAAAGCAATTCTAACATATAACACTTTATATTACATATACAAAATGCTATAATGGTACCTGTACAGCAATAGCATAATTCAAAGCATTTACTTGCCTTCTTTTTCCATATCACAGGTAAAGATGGGTAGTTAAGTAGCTATGATATGACACTCGCAAGAGTGGTTATGTTATTGCTGTACAACTTAGCTACCCTTTTTTAATTTCAATAAAATATGAAAAATATACTCTTCGCACCGATAATCATAATCGCATTCTTACTTTACCCTAATTTACACCTCTCACTCCAGATTATTGGATCGATAATTTTATTTAGTAAAATTAGTTTTTTAAAATTCATAGTGTTTATTTTTACTTCTTTGATACTCTATACACTTACGAGAACGTACCAAACAACAACTACTGATGGATCCGATAAAGAAATTATTTTTGTTTGGAAAATAATTTCTAATATTAGCTTTTATGGAAGTATTGTTTTCACTGGATATATTTATTATTTAATTTTTTCATAATTTATGACACCAGAAGAAGCTTTAAAACTAATTAATGATTTTGGGACTCACCTACAAGAAAAAAGATCACCTATTGAATATATTTTGTTTGCTGGACTTCCTGAAAACATTTTGCCAGGCGAAAGTATTGATAAAATAAAAGAAGCAGGAAAAATCGTAATCGAAACTATGGGAAAAAGTCACCCTGATTATGTCAAATTTGTACAAGAAAATTTAGACACCCTCCTATCTGGATACTTAGATCTAGAGACTGCAAAACATAACTTTAAAATAAAAGTAAGCCAACTAATCAAAGATGGAAAAGAACTAGATAATTTCATGGAAATTGTGTCTATTAAAAAGTAGTCCGAGTTTGATATAATAAGACAATGAAAGAACCTGAACTTTCTGATAAGGATTTTAGAATTGCAGTAGACCACATGCTACTCAAAGATGGTATTTTTTATGATGCCTTTTTAGAATTTGTTGGAGGATTTTTATATTTTCATACAAATGGTGAACTTAAAAATCCAAATCTAACTGTATTAAAATTTCAAAACAAATTAAATGAAATTCGGGTATCTGAAAGAGATATTTTAACTTCTTTATATGATTTAAAAGTGCTGATAAACTTTTCCAGTAAAGATGAATTATTAAAAGAAATTTTAAATATTAATAGTGACCCTAAAAATTATCAGGTTGAGCTAATTTTTGATGCCCAAAAAGTACAATACATTTTTCAACGAATGTGCCCAGAAGGCGGAATGCTGAGTAAGAAAAATATTAATTTTATTGTCGTAGAACTAAACAAAAGGCTACCTAAAGATCATGGATTTATTTATGATGAATTTGTAAATAAAATAAACCCAACAAAAAACTTTTTAACACCATATGATTTAAGGGAGGAGTATCACACTCTACCAAGTAAGGATTTAACAACCAGATTAAATTATTTGCTAAAGTTTTTTAACAAATCTGATTTTGCTTTTGAATTTTTTAATAATCTATTCACGGTCGAACTATCTGTTACGATGTTTGCTGGCGACATAGACGAACAATATAAAACAGTAAAGAAATATTCTGAGATGTTGGAAGATGATAATTTATTTTTGGAGCAAAGTGGTAAAAGTTTTTCTCTAACAAAAAACTTTATAAAAAGGTTTAGATTTGATGATCGCCTCAAACTTCATGCGAAAACTGAACCTAAAAGTGAAAAAGAGGAAGGCAAAAATTTAACATATCTAAAATTAGACTTAAAGAAACAACAACTGATTAGGAATGGTAAAAAACCACTATCTTTTAAGAAAACAAAGTTTAGTAAGCGTTTTAATATCTTAAAAAAGATAGTCCAAGCAAGAGGGGGTGTTCTTTCAAAAGATTTAGACAAAAGGCCAAGTTTTGTAAGTGATGAGAAAAGAGAGATAAACGAAAGATGTAGAAATGAGCTAGATATAAACAAGGACCTGATAATTAATAACCAACTAAATGATGGCTATGAAATTGATTCAAACCTGTTTATAGTTACCACAATTTAGGTTCATGTTAAAAACTATTTAAAAAGAAAAATAATCCTTACTTTATAAGGATTATTTTTCTTTAACCTGAACCAAACCTGAAGTATTTTTTAACTCCAATTTTTGATAATTACTTATTAAGTACGAGGACAGAATTCTCGTATGGTATTTGCTCGAACAAATACTTATTAAAAATAATTTAATCAATTACATGTTAAATAATAACATATCTGTAGAAGAATATCTACAAAACAAAGGTGTAAAACTTATCAAGAAAGAAGGTGCTGAAATAGTGTGTCACTGTGTATTCAGTGGCTGTGACAACGACAGCAAAGGCAGTGAAGCTCATTTGTATATAAACCCTGAAGGGCTGTATCAATGTAAAAAGTGTGGCGTAGAAGGAAACTTCATTACTCTTCAAAAACACTTTGGTGACTACGTTGAAAAACCAAAGAAAAATTTAAGGAAACTTACACCTACAATGGTAGAGAGCTATCATAAAAATTTGCCAGATAGGATTAAAAGCTATCTAATCAATGAGCGTGGACTATCACAAGAAATTATTACTCAAGCAGAACTAGGCTTTGCCTCTTTCCATGGGCAAAATTGGATCACAATTCCAATAAGAGATTTGGATGGAAATTATAAATTCTTAAAGTTGCGACAGGACCCAGAAAAAGGCAAAGATAAAAGAAGCTGGCCAACAGGAGAGTCGGATGCAGAAATTTATGACTGGTCACAATCATTCTCATATAAGGAAGGAGACAAAATTGTTATTTGTGAAGGAGAGATGGATGCTCTTGTAATGAGAAGCTACGGACACAAAGCAATAACAGGCACACACGGTGCAACAACGTTCAAACAAAAGTGGATACCACAACTTAAGAAAGAAGCAGAGTATTTCATATGTTACGACAATGATGATGCAGGCAAGGCAGGATCACAAAAGGTTGCTGAAATGTTGCATGCTAGTGGTTTTGAAAAAATTAATATTATTACCCTACCTCCAGAAGTTGGAGAAAAAGGAGATATTACTGATTATGTTGTTAAGTTAAAACTTCCATTGGGAGATTTGTTTACCAAATACTCAAAATGTTATCCAGAAAAAATAAGCACGTCAGAGTTCAGAGAAATGGGCATTGAAGATGTTAACAATATTTTAAGTGATGTTATTAAAAAAGATGACGAAAATAAAGCAATTGCTTTTTTAGCCATGCTAACAACTTACACAGATGATTCACAAATGAATGTAATGTTCAACGCCCCTTCGTCTACAGGTAAATCTCACATACCAATGTCAATAAAGGAATTTTTTCCTAAGGTAGATATACAAGTAATTAGTTATTGTTCCCCTACTGCCTTCTTCCATGAACAAGAGACAGTACAGACAATTGAAGGTAATTTAGTCGACTTATCTAAAAAAATTTTGATCTTTCTTGATATGCCCGACACTACCTTATTAACAAAACTTAGGCCACTACTTTCGCACGATGAAAAAATAATTAAAAACAAGATTACTGACAAAAACAGTTCTGGTGGTAATCAGACAAAACAAGTACTATTAAAAGGTTATCCTACTGTATTCTTTTGTAGTGCCAATTCCAGAATGGATGAACAAGAATCCACAAGATTTATAGTTTTGAGCCCTTCTCTTGATGAAGAAAAAGTAAAAGCTGGTATTAAATTAGCAGTAAATAAAAACTCGGACAGAAGATTATTTGCAAATAAATTACTGGGTAATGAAAAAAGAGAAGAACTAAAGAAAAGAATACTTGCAATCAAACAGGCAAATATTTTTGATGTAAAGATATTAGATCAAAAAAAAGTTGAGGATAAATTTTTAAAAGAGAAAAATGGAGTAAAGCCACGAGCTCAACGTGATGTAGTTAAAGTTATAGGCCTAATTAAAGGCTTGTCCCTATTGAACCTATGGTTACGAGAAAGAGATGGAAATTGTATTATTGCAAGTGACAACGATATAGAAACCGCTTTCGAATTATGGAATAAAATTTCAGTTGGGCAAGACTATGGATTGTCGGCTTACACATATAATATATACAAAAAAATTATATTGCCACTATGGGAAGAAAAGAAAAATAAAGAAGGTCCAGAGAAAGAAATAACTAGAATGGATGTAATTAAAAAACATGTTAAAATTTTTGGAACTCAGATAAGCCCATCTACATTAAGACAACAAATCCTCCCTCAACTCGAAGCAAGCTCTTTAATTATGCAAGAATACACCTTTAGTCATCCAAGAGAGAAAGTCATTTTTCTTGTTGAAAGTGAAATAAGCATTGACGTAGAATCACTTACTGCCACACAGTGGGAAGAGGTTAGTGGTAAAAATACATCTGTCGAAAATGTAGCGGTAGAACAGCCAAAAATGTTCTAATCTTATTTAATTTTAATCATAAATAGTAAAAATTATATGGGATTAGATACAAATAATAGTATTTTATTAACAGATACACTGAGTAAAAACACCCTTTTACCAGGAGAATCTAAAAAAAGTCTATATGTTATAAGGGAAGAACTACGAAAAGACCTTGAACCTGTCGGTGCTTTGGCTGAAATTATTTTCTCAAAAATAGTAAATGATGTTTGGGAGCTAAAAAGACTGTTAAAAACTAAAACTCAAATACTGAAAGATCAACAAAAATCAACACTACTAGAAAGACTGAATAACTCTCACAGACTTACAAATTTAGAGCCGGTTAAAAGAAAGAGGTTTCGAACCACTGTGTATAAAATTGTATACACCCCAGAGTTGGAGGATCTACAAAAAGTAATTAGCTCAGTCGAGGCTGGTTTACTTAAAACTGTGTCGGAATTTCTGGCTATTCAAAAAAATAGATTGCAGAAGTAGTTTTAAGAATGCTATAATGACTGAGCTACACAATATTGAGAATATAGTAAAGAAAGACATAGTTCTTTCTGCGGTGCAATCTGAAAACGTATTGTGTAGCAACTTTACATTTTCTCCAGATTGTACCGCAGAAAGTGGTATTGATCCAGAAAAAAGAAAGCAATTAAAATTGTTACTAAAAGATATTGCTATAAAAATTATCAAAGAAACTTATGATGAATACAGAAAAAATAGCTCTGATTTACACCAGAGTGTCTTCCCTACAACAACAGACTGATGGAACTGGAAACCATTCTCAAGAAGTTAGGTGTCGTGAACTTGCTGACAAGACTGGTTGGCCAATAGAAAAAGTTTTCACTGACACTTTTACAGGTGCTGGAGACTTTATGAAAAGACCGGCAATGAGAGAATTGATTGAGTACATAGACAAAAATAAATACAAAAATTATGTAGTTATTTTCGATGACTTGAAAAGACTCTCACGTGACACACGTGCATATTTGGAACTTAGGATTGCCTTCAAAGAAAGAGGAGTGGAATTAAAATGTTTAAACTTTAACCTTGAAGAAACTCCAGAAGGAGAGTTTATTGAAACAATAATTGCAGCCGCTGGACAACTAGAAAGGAAGCAAAACAAGCGCCAAGTTACCCAAAAGCAAAGAGCACGTCTTATTGATGGATATTGGCCTCACAGGGCGTTTTATGGCTATAAACAGGTCAAAATACCTGGTCAAGGCAAAGTCTCTTTACCTGATGAAAATGCTCAATTTATAACCGAAGCTTTTGAAGGTTTTGCCTATGGTAGATTTAAGACTTTGGTTGACGTTGGCACTTTTCTTCAAGGACACGGAGCTATTAGAAGAGTGTCAAAAAGAAAAGCAGGTGAGACTTCCCTACCAATTTTGAAAAATATTTTCTATGCGGGTTTTATTCACTACCCTGATCTTGATGTAAAAATGATTCCTGGAAAACATAAACCAATAGTATCACTAGAAGTTTTTGCAAAAGTTCAAGAGAGGTTAGAAAAGATGATTAAAAACGAAAGAGAAAAACAAATATACAGAGAAGAATTTGAACTGAGGGGAATTTTAAGATGTACTTACTGTAATGAAAAAATGCGTAGTTATACAACGACTAAAAAGCGCAAAAGTGGCGTTGTTCAAAAAAATGATTACTACGAATGCAAAAATACTGAATGCACAGATGGTTATGCAAAAGTCTTACGCGCACATGAAGTGCATTGTAAATTCTTTTGTCATTTGGAAAAAGTAACCCCAAAAGATGAGGCAATACAAATTGGTATTGAATCTTTCAACGAGGCTTTTGAAGAATTTAAAAACGAATTGTCAGTCACCAGTAAACACGCTGAAGTTAATACTTTGGAGATTCAAAGACAAATTGACCACCTGGTTGACCTCACAAGTAAACCCATGAATGAAATACTACTCAAAACTTATCAGGACAAACTAGAAAAACTAATACTTCAAAAAGCTACTTTGGAACAAAAACAACAAAAACCTGTAGATCTAGAAATTATTAGTCGAACCTCTATGGATAAAATGTTTTCAGTTCTAAAGAGTCCTTATAAAATATGGAATAAAACCAGTATAGAGAAAAAGAAAGAACTGTATAACTTCATCTTTGCAGAGGATTTCTGTGTTGATAGAAATTACTCATGTCGAACCCCTGTGCTTTCCCCAATATACCTTTATTTGCAAGACATTTCAGCAAAAACAAAAGACGCCAATGATGGCGTCCCTGATTTGTGGAGGTGGGCGGAATCGAACCGCCGTGCAACAGAGAAAGTAAAACGATTCTACGATGTTTAGATTATTTGTTTTGTCTCTTTCGAAACAATTTCATTTTATATTCCTACAAATAATCTAAGTGAATATAAAACTAAAGCGTAAGTAAGATATCCTTTCTCGCCAGTTGGGATAAATTTTCTCTTTTGTATAACAATCTAACGCAGGATAGAGAAATCCCACTATAGACCGCCAGCGTGCCAAAACACTATTGTGTTAGGCAAAAGCTGGAGCGAAAGTAGTAAATCCAAAATATGGAGATACCACTGAATCACTTGATGCAGTTTGTTTTGCATTCTTTTTGGTAGATTTTTACGAAGTTCTACCAATTCGACATCGCACTTTTTACTTTATTCTATTGTCAAAGCCTGGACACCCCCAGTTTGAGTAGCAAACTGGCCCGAGAATCGGGGGACATTTTGAGTAGCGAATTGGCCTGCGAAGCAGGAAATCTTGCTACCTATGTAATTATACTACGTCTGTCAAACATTTTTGTTACAAATTATATTAATTCCATATGTCTTTTTTCCAAAATTTCTTTTTCACGGTTTTGCCAACATTCTTTATCAAAGACCATGATAGCGTCAGAATCGAGAGGTTTCTTAACCCAACAATTTAAAGCATAGAAATTTCTATTGTTCTTTTCTGGATCAATATTATTTACTAGTTCAGCAGAAAATGAATTGCTTCCTAAAAAATTATTAATTGCATTTAAAAGACTTAACCCGTGGCCTTTTCCTTGTTCATCTTTAATTGTATCAAATTTGGATAAATTGAAAATTCGATTATTTAACGACCAATTTAATACTGCACTACTAACCTCTTCTCCTTCTACAAATTTGGCAAAATTTACAATCCTGATTATTCCATCTAAACTGGTAGTACGGATTTCTATTTTACTCCCATCTTCAAATCTTATAGTTTCTGACTTTATTTCTCTTTTTTTCTCAGGTCCATTTTTGATTTCTATTTTATTACTCATATTATTTATTCCAGATCTTTTCTTTTAGAATCTTTTTTGCGGATCACTTCGCGCTTGTCTTGCCTTTTCAAACGCTTACCTATCCCACACTCGAGCTTTATCAAATTTTTTTGTTTAAAAAAAGCTATTGGGAAAATGTGTAGATTTTGTCCGTGTTGTAAATTTTTTAAATCTAATATTTCTTTTTTATTTGCCAAAAGTTTTCTAGACCGGTAAGCGTCAACTCCTGGATTATTTTTTTCTTGATAAATGGGGATATAGGCAGCTAGCAAACTCAGCTGCCCACTTGTTATCACAACTCGCGCACCATCTAAACTTCCTTGACTTGCTTTTAGGCTTTTGACTTCACTCCCCAGTAGCTCAACTCCAAAAACTTTCTTTTCATCTATAGAATATTCCAAACCAATTTTTTTATTTTGAACTAAAGCCATTTATAACAATTATATCATAAATCAAAACACCAGAGATTTCTCTCTGGTGTTTTTATGAAAACTATTGGTTGATTGAA
>CAYMOA010000002.1:0-65254 GCA_964391935.1 uncultured Candidatus Saccharibacteria bacterium
CTCCTAATTTTGTATTTTTATCCATATGAAAACCTAGACGAACTTTCCCACAGGCTATTACATGCAAGCCAACCTAAAATATTCAGGTGAATTTTTTGTAGGGCCCCTCTGGGGTAAAGAAAAATTTGAATGAATATTTTAGGTTGGTTAACTATCTAACTATAGTCCCGGGAACAGGTTCACCGACTGGAGAAATCATAAAAAGGCTCCCAGTGTCACCTCCAGCAAAGAGAAGCATCCCGTTACTTTCAAAGCCACGCATTTTACGTGGTGCTAGGTTAGCAACTACACAAACATATTTTCCAATAAAAATATTCCCGTCAGGAAAATATTCTCGAATACCAGAAAGAATTGTTCTATGTACTGGTTTCTCATTTTCTATTTCGCCCACATCTACAGTAAATCGATAAAGTTTGTCCGCTCCGTCTATCAAGTTGAATTCTAGAATCTTCCCCACTCGCAACTCAACCTTTGCAAAATCCTCTATTCCTATATACTTTTTTTCTATTACTTCTGCTTTTATTTCTTCTGTCATGCTTTGATTATACCAAAATTTGCAAAAATGTTTATTTTTGAGTAAACTGTGGACTAATGTATAGATTGATAAATAGATTATACAAAATGTTTTTACTAAAAACTCTATTTATCTTTTTTCAAAAACCGCTCACCTCAAATTGAGCGGTTTTTGTTATTTACAGAATTAATAAAATAAATATTGTAAAATATGTTGAGTAAAGTTGAAAAAACATTTGCTGAGGAATTAGAGGATGATTTTTTTGAATTAAAAGATGCCTATGACAACGTAAGAGATTGTTTGATTGAAATTGCTGATAGATATGACCTAACACCTGAATACGCCTATGAAAATGCAAGTGGCCGAGAGACACCAGAGGGATTCAATTATTTTGGGCAATCTTTTTCAATAAGAGACACAAAATTATTCTATACAATGACTAGAGGAAGTCAAGCTGAAATTGAAAAAGCTTTAATCCAACTCAGGAATATTTTAAACGACCCAGAACAAATAATCGAATCAGAACTTGTTGTAGAAATATTTGGCTCCACAAAAGAAAAAGAAGTGGAGAAACAAAAAAGATTAGAAGCTCAGGAAAAAAAAGAACGGGAAAAAACTATTGAATTGAAAGAAGAAAAAGAAGAAGAGTTAAAAGAAGCGGCGTAGAAATTAAAAATCTTCGTTATCGTGAATACCTGTTTCAAAATCTTCTGGAACTTTATTTTTATTATTTTTTATATTTTCTTTATCGAGATGTCTTTGCAAAATAAGTGCCGCGGCTCGGTCGTCGACAGCAATATGTTTACCAAGATTATTTTTCCCTTCGTCCAAACTACGAGCATGTTTAGAAGTCATAAATTCTTTTTCATACACAAAAGTTATTTCCCCATTTAAAATACGAGCTTCATATTTTGCTTTCATATTATCCACAAACTTTTTAGTTTCAGCAAAAATATCATTATGTTCCCCTTTACTATTTACTGACTCACCAAAGACAACACGCTCGAACAAAACATTGTTCAGCATTTGGTCTATCTCAGTTTCCAGGTTTTCTGTAGGTACAACTTTAAAAGGAACAGCGATTGTGCCTTTGTCATCACTCACTGCTATTCCACATTTTTTTGAACCAAAGTCTATTGCGAGGTATTTCATAACTGCATTCTACCATAAAATTCCATTTATCATGCTAGACTTTTTTAGATGCAAGTTTCATTCGTTATAGTCGCTTCACTATTAGCAGTACTTGGAAATTTGAAATATTTAAGAGATGTTTTCTCCGGGAAAATCCAACCTCATGCCTATACCTGGTTTGTCTGGACTATTGTTTCTTGTATAGTTTTCTTTGGCTCTCTCTCAAGGGGAGCAGGGATCGGCGCCATACCAATATTAATATCTGAGTTGTTCACAATAGTCATATTTATTTTTTCATTAAAAAATGGTTTTAAAAATGTTGAAACTATAGATCATATATTTTTAATAATTGCCCTTACTGGTTTAATCCCCTGGTATTTAACGTCTGACCCCACAATTTCTGTAATTGTCGCAGTAGCAATTGATTTTACAGCTTTTATACCAACTATCAGGAAAACATTTTTACGACCTGAAAGTGAAAATTATATTTTGTATATTACAAATGCTTCTCGACATATTTTAATTTTACTGTCTGTTGACACTTATAATATAGCAACTACTCTGCACTCTATTGTCATGATAATGTTAAATTCGATTATGACTTATCTAACTGTATTTAAAAAGAGAAATAATAGATAATTGTCCTTTTGCTCAAGACAGGAAGTTGCATTTTTCCGGTTTTCGATTCCTTTGTGCCAAGTACGAAATAAATTTTAAAACCCACATACGTGGGCTTAAAATTTATTTGTGCTCGAGACAGGAATCGAACCTGTATCGTAGGTACCGCAAACCTATATTCTATCCATTGAACTACCCGAGCAGTGGAGAGTATTTTAACACAAAAAAACACTTTTGTAAAAGTGCTTTTTTGATTTTATAAAATGAGTAATATTTAATTAAACGATTTCGAATTTTTGCAGGAGAACATAAACACCAGAAAGACCAACAAGTGCGTAAACAAGTGTTTCTAGAGCTGGCATCATTCCAAAGATCATGTTAACCAAGTTAATACCTAGTACCCCAAGTCCCCAGTTCAAAGCTCCGATAACTACTAACCACCATGCGATTGTTCCTATAGTTTGCATATATATGTTTTTGTCCTCAAGGAAATAATTATTCGCTTGAGTTATCTAAAGTATAAGCATTTAACCCCCTAGTGTGCAAGTGACTTTTCCCCCACCACTACTTTTTTAACTTATAACTCTTATACTTGTAGAAATACACAACGGCAAGGTTTACTAAAAATGTTAGAAATAATAGGACTCCGAAATAGACAACTCCAACGGTAGTAATTTTTGGATAGGTATCACGAATCATATAGTTGATTATCCCCGCAACCACGCCAATCGTAGTGATAAGTGTAAGTGATGAAATAGAAGACTTGGTACTTTCTGTTTGCAGCACACCGAGTGTTTCGTTAGCAGAGTTCAAATAATTCTTGGTCATAGCCCAAAGACTTTTTATATAGTCATGAGTGTCGAGTAGAGTTTCAAATTTGTATTGAAGAAGTGGTTGCAAGTCTTTATGGGTTTGTGTGAGGTCAGTAAGTTTTTGTCTAGTCTTTAGATAGGTTGGCATCTGGTTTATACGCGCTTCTATCAGAGTAATAGTTTTCCCTTCTTCTTGCAATTCTTCCCTTATTTTCAAAATATCTTTACCTCTGATACTTTCTTTTTCTTTTATTAGTTTTATCTTTTCCCAGATCTCGCGGTGGATGTGCAGGTAACGTGCCATCTGAGTTTTGAATTCTCGGAAAAATATTTCTGTCTCCGCAAAGACATCAAACATTTCTTTGATGTTTTGGATTACCATTACTTTTTTACCTTTAAAAACTGATACCCCACTTTCTGTTATTTTTGAGTTGGGAGTATCATTTAATTTTTCAAAAATTTCTTTTATGAATTTATCTTTCTTTACACCTTCACTTTCGGATTCTACTTCTAAAATAAATGGGTAAACATTCTCGATCTTTGCTAGCTCCTTGGGAACAGGTGCCCCACGAGAAAAAATATATGAGATTGATGTAGACAAATTGTTTTCATAAAAACTTTTTATTTTCTCTATTTCTACTTTTAATAATTTTAAATCACTTGTATACAACTCTTGTTTTAAAGTGATCAATCCGTCTTCGGTGATTTTTAATCGTAAATTACCTTTTAAGCTAACTTCTATATATTCTATTTCATCACTTACTCTTTCGAATTTTTGAAGACTTAAAGTTTTTAAATTTTTCTGGAGGATTTTTTTATCAAGTCCTATTAAATCTTTGCCAGCAAAAAAACTATACACTTCTGTTAAATGAAGTGTTGTTCTCTGAAACCAACCACCGATTGTAATTGACTTGATATTCACTTACCCGAGTTTAACATCTAACTTCTCAGTTTCCAACCAGTTTTAAAGATCCAAACAGTGATGCCGAGAAAAATTATCGCAAGAGATGTGAGTACGGTGAGCCCAAGTAAAATCGAAGAATCATTTTGCCCCGTGAGAGCATAACGTATACCGTCTGTTGCATAAAATAGTGGATTGAGATGAACCAGAAAACGCATACTTTCTGGTAACATCGACACTGAGTAAAATGCCCCACCAAGAAATGAAAGTGGTGTGATCACAAAGTTAGTAATGATCCCAAACTTTTCAAAACTATTGTCCGCCCAGATGCCAGCCACTATCCCCATCAGACCAAAGACAAATGAAACTAATAAGACATAGAAAACCAAGAGTAATGGATGTTCGAAAGTGTTTACACCAAAAGCGATCCCTACAATAGAAAGTGCAACCATGATAGCAAGACCTCGGAAAAGTCCATTAACTATGAGAGACAAAACTAGTTCAACATAGGAAATAGGTAGAGTGAGAAAGTCTTCTAAAGTTTTCTGGAACTTCATAAAATAAATAGAAAAAGAGGTTGCAGAGAAAACAGCAAGTATCAAGTTCATGGTAAAAATACCAGGAAAAACAAATGAAATATATTTGATACCTTGGATATCACCGATACGTGGACCAACAATATATCCGAAAATAAAGATGTAGAGAGAAGCGGTGATTAGCGGTGCAACAATCGCTTGTACTACTACTCGTTTGTTTCTATAAACTTCTCTTTCAATAAGAGTGAAAAATGGTGTAAGTCTGATTAATATATTTTGCATGAATTTATTTGGTTATTTCGATATATTTATTTTCTAATTTCCCGCCTTCCATGGCCGTTTTCATTTCTTCATCGTAGAGAATATTTCCATCTTTTATAATCACTACACGCTCACACATTTCTTCTATTTCTTCTAAGTAGTGAGATGTCAGGATCATGGTTTTTCCTTTGGCTTTCAGAACTCTCAAATATTCCCAGATAGCACGTCGTGTTTCCACATCCACCCCTGCTGTTGGCTCATCAAGAATTATTATTTCTGGGTTATAGATTAGTGACTTGGCAACAATAGTCCTTCTTTTCAAACCCCCAGAAAGAAATTGGAATCTTTTTTTCCTGTGTGGCTGCAACTCAAACACATCCAGCATCTCTTCTATTTTTTTATTTCTTTCCTCTCCAATAATCCCAAAAAACCCAGCCTGGAAATAGAGTACATCTTCGACTGTTTGAAAAATATCAATATTGAACTCTTGTGGAGACAAACCGATTTTACTTCTGGCATTTTTATAATCATCAACCACATCATGACCAAAAACCTGGATAGTCCCAGATGTTGGTTCAGAAACACCGGTGATACAGTGGATTGTGGATGTCTTCCCAGCACCGTTTGGACCCAGGATTCCTACGAACTCCCCACGTTTGATCTCCAGGTTTAAACCCTTTAATGTCAGGTGTTCCTTTTTATTATTTTTATATATTTTAACTAAATTTTCTATTTTGATCGCTGTCATATTTATTCTTTCTTCATTTCGATCATTCCCATATAGTCTTGCTTGCCGATGTTCGCTCCTTTATGACGCAATATGCCATAGGCTGTTACAAGATGAAAGAAAGTATTTTGTATAACATAGTCTCCCATATATGAGTGGGCATCAAAATACATCCCCTCTGGAATCCAACCAAGTTTAATTTTCATCCCTGCAGGGTCAGCTATTTTTTCTGGGTCGATAGTTAAAACAAATTCTCTCGTCTTTTTTATTCTTTCTATTAGATCAGAAAAAGTTTTTTCTGTATCTGAAAACGCTGGCTTCTCAACTTGTGCGGCACGAGCTATCCCACCTGCAACATTGTCAGCAAATATTTGAAATTGTTTTTTTAAATCAAACATGTCTGGTGCCAGTCTTTCAGCCAATAATTCTTCTTCGGTTATATTTTTTTCTTTTGCAAAGTCAGCTCCTTTTTGTAAAAGATGAGTGGCAGTATCGCAAGCACGGAGTAATGCGTGATGGATAAATTTGTAATTTTCTTTTGGGTTTGTATTCATATGCACTCAGTCTAACACACCAGTCAAGATTTACAGATTACAGCGGTAATGATACAAAAAATGTTGATCCTTTTTTCTCTCCATCACTTTCTACCCAGATTTTCCCACTGTGTGCCTCTACCATTTGTTTACACACATAAAGTCCTAGTCCTGTCCCGTCTGGTCTAGTTTTCTTGGCATTTTCTAATCTAGTAAATCTTTGGAAGAGTTTGTCTAACAATTCCTTTTCAATACCAATTCCAGAATCCTTTACACTCAATAATACATTTTTTTCTTTTACAACTACAGCCACATCTATGTCATTACTAGAATAACTGATTGCATTGTCTAGTAGGTTAGAAATGACTTCGGTAATTTTCGAGACATCACAGTTTACGATTGGGAGATTTTCAACTTCTTTAAAACGAATATTTATGTTCGTATCACGAACTTTTTTGAGCAACCTTTTTTCATCAATCAAAGTTTTAACTAAAGTTCCCAGATCCGTATTTGTCTTATTTAAAACCATATTTTTATCTTCGGCTTTTTTGGCTGATAAGAACTGGGCAACAGTTTCTGACATTCTGTTTGCTTCTGTATTAATGACATTTATAAACTTTGCTTCATCCCATAATTTGTCTTGGAACATAGAAATTGAGGATTTAATAATGGAAACCGGTGTATTTAGTTGGTGGTTGACTAGGTGCAGAGTTTCTTCTTTCACTTTTAAGAGTTCTTCTAACGTCGATTTTTGAGAAGCAATTTTTTTGTTTGCAATTTCCAAAGTCTTAGAATTATTTCGCCAAGAAAAAATCAAAATCAAAATCAGGATCGTAATTATAAATGATAGGAAAGAAATGAATATAAGAAAGGGACTTAGTGTCTGACTAGTGATTGTGAAAAAATCGTCCGCTTTGATATCGGTAGCGAGAACTGCTACGGTCTTTCCATTTGAGTCTTTAATAGGAGCATAACCAGTCAATACTGTCCCATAGTCATCTGTGTAAAGTTCTGCAGCGGTTAATGGGCCATTATATGAAGCTTTTGTTTCTGGAATATCCACTGCCTCTGGGTACATCTGACCAGGCCATTGCAATTTGTCTGGACCATCAGGTTCCACCTTACCATCTCTATTTACATCAACATACTTGCTTGTGTCTGTACCCATATTCACATATGGGTTTATAGAATCAGCATCTACCACAAATTCCATATCTATAGGATCATCTGTAGGATTTGGTGTATATCTAAAGATATACATATATACAACGTCATCATTACTATATTTCGAAGCATGCAGACTTTTTACTATTTTTGTCCACTCTGGTTTTTGCCAATCACTTTCTACCCTGAGTTCTTTTAAATCATTTGCATCTATATTGGCTGCCGCAGTGATAGAGATAGACAAGAGTCTTTGTCGCAAATTTTCATTTAAAATTTCACTTGTTTGATTATATAGAACATAGGAAGTTACAACAACCAAAACTATTATAAAAAATAGAACGAATAAACTTAGAATTGTCGAAAAGTATTTATGCATATTTAGAGTATATTCGCAAATTAGACATCTAACAACTTTTCAAGTTGTTCATTAGGAACATCCTTGAGGAAAAACGTCAGTTTAGGTCCAGATTTAATCCCAAATAAAAGCTCGTAAACGAGCAGGAAAAATTTTGCTTGTCGGTTTTTTAAATCAGTTTTGGACTCTTCTCCCATTTTAGGTAAATCATAAAGTGCTTTTTTGAATTCCTCATAACTTAGGTTATCTTTATCCTTTAGAAGTTCCGACAAATTATGTACCAAATCCATCTCAGTTTGGCTCATTGAGGAGATATAGTCAACATTTGGAACATCCAGCAAGGAACAAAAACTGTCATCTTGCAATTTAGCATACCTCACATCTGTTACATTTTCTTTTATCAATTGTAAGTCGAGATAAATATTGTTGGCAGTATTATTCGTATTTTCATCTTTTTTTTCTTTTTGTGTTTGCATCCTCAAGATTTTGTAAACTTTTTTGAATTGCATTTCAGTATAAAAATCGAAATTTGGTATTATCTTTTCCACATTGATAATCGGTTTAACTACATACTCATAAATTTCCCTTTGGGGTAAAGTAGGTTTTGCAATTGTATTACCATTTATACTGATACAAGACGCACCTTCACCATAACCACCATATTGGTTAACTCCACGTTCTACGCCCAGAGAATGCAAATGTGTGTTATGGAGGAATACGGCTTCGATTTTCTCTTTTGAACCTAGACTTTTATTTAAAAAATCTAAAACAGATTTACTTGTTCCAAAGAGAGAAATATACATCGAATTATGTGCATAAAGAGGGTTTTCAAAATACTCATTTAAGTCTTCATCTTTTTCATATTTTTGTACAAATACAATAGGTGAAAAAAGTTCTGTGAAATTACCTCCCAAAGACAAATCCTTCTCAATTAAAGTTGGATAAAGTAATGATTTTTTAGTATCAATTATGCCACAAAGATTGTTGTCCAAGAATTTATAATTATCAACCAACAATTCTTGTACTCGTACTAAATCTTCCAAATCGTTTGTTGGACCTACAGTACATTCTCTATCGCTATACTCTCCTACCTTAAGGAGATTTATTCCTTTTTTAAGTTCTAGAATGAATTTTTCATATATTTTCTTATGAACCAAAATGGAATTAGGGGCTGCACAGTCCTGGCCCTGATTATAAAACTGCACAGATATAACCGCTTCTACAGCATTTTCTATATTTGCATCATCACTTACAACTACTGGGTTATGTCCTGAACCATTGGTAATAAAAAGAGTTCTTTTATCGAAAACTGTTTTTAATTGTTCTGCGTGACTAGTTTTACCAGTGAAGATTACTACATCTGTTACTGGCCAAGTTTCCCCAGTTTTGGGGTCGACCCTCAAGGCTGATCTCTCAGTTAAAAACTCGAGTCTTTCTTTTTTTGATACAAAAACATTTGGGAAAAGTTTTTGTATCTCGAGAACTTCTAATAAATCCCCAAAAAAATGTTTCATTGAGTGTGGTATGCGAAAATGTACTTCTGTAGACATGAGTGAAGGTACAATCACGAAACAGGAAAATGCATATAGTGGTTGGTTTCTAGGTAAAAAAGTAGTTGTTGGACCAACTCGTAATTTAAAATATTCCTCATTTTCTTTTAAATTACGTAGTAAGTCCAAAGCTCTGTCAGTTTCATCACTTACAACTTCATAACTCTCATACTTTAAAAGTATATTAGATATTTGCTCAGACTTTTCTTCTATGATGTCCGCAAGTTTATTTGCTAACTGGTTCACTCTATCAAACTCTATTTCTGAGTAAAGTAGAGAAGGTGAAATTTTCTGAGTTTCTGCCACTAACATTTTATTTATCAATATGCATCAAAGCAATTCCAATAATTGTTGTAGCAATCCCTATATATTTGTACATAGATGTTGAGGCCCATTCGCCAAAAAAAACTAATCCTACAAAAATCGTACACAGTGTAAGAGCACTGTCTAGAGTAGCAGCTCCTACAGATACACCTACTTTTTCTACTACTAAACCAAAAGTGATGAAAACAACTGGTGAAAGTACAAATATTAGTGGCAACCACCAAGTGTATATTTTATTTGGTTGCTCTGCCCAGATTGCACTTACAGTGTTGGCTGCTACTGCAACTCCCACCGCAAATATGATTAATCCCCAAATATATATTTTTTCCATAACTTTTTTAAATGATTACTTCTTTGACAGAATTTCACTTACCTTTTCTACCAAGTCTTCACCAGAAAAATCAACTTTCTTTAGATATGCAGATGCGCCCATATTTATGGCCTTATCTATACTTTCTGCACTTCCAGAATTAGACCAAACGATTACTTTTACGTTTTGTTTACCTTGGTCAATAAAGTTTTGGTGAATGGAATTGAGAACATCATAACCATCCATTTCTGGCATCATGATGTCTAAAAGTACAACATCTGGGGTATCTTTTGATAGACCTTCTAATAATTCCAAACCATTTTTAAATGATGAAACTGCATACCCTGCTTTTTTAAATCTCTCGGAGTAAATTTCCACCAAAGCTTCCTCGTCTTCTGCGATAAAGATTTTTAGATTGTTCATAACTACTAATATGGTAGCAACTTTTAAATTATTAGTCAATCACCATCCTGTACCACCTCAATTGTTCATAGGTATACTTTTCTTTGAGGTCATTAAAGACTGTGGACAGCTTAATTTTCCCTTCCTCATCGACTTTCAACTTGTTTTTTTTAAAACTTTTTTTAATATCGTTAGGAATATTAAAAACTTTAACCCCACTGGGTTGGATTTTCTCCAAATCATTTTTAGTTAACTTTTCTTTTTCAAAAAGTTCTTCTACATGTTTAGAGATACTTTCCTGTTTGATATCTCGGAGTTCTGCTATTTCTCCTAAACTTTTTCCTTCCTTTATCAAATCTAAAGTTATTTCTATTGTTGGTTTTTTATCAACTCCATTTTGCACTTCTCCTTTCACCCCTCCTTCCCAGATGCCACCACACTTTTCTACAAATATTTTTTGCAAGTTTTCTATTTTTTCTTTTTCCTCCTTTTGCGACTTTTTAAACTTATCTTGGATGAACCTCGAGTCTTTTCTGATCTTTTCATCAAACTCAGAAATAATACTATTAACCTGCAAACTTTTAGGGTTATAGCTTTTTAAAAATAATCCTTCGAGAGAACGCAGTCTGGAAAGTGCCACATAGCCTTGCCCAAACTCAAAAGTCTCACCCAAGTTGATGATCGCCTCATCGAGAGACATACCCTGAGACTTGTGAACTGTGATAGCCCAGGCG
This sequence comes from uncultured Candidatus Saccharibacteria bacterium, assembly GCA_964391935.1. Classification (GTDB taxonomy): domain Bacteria; phylum Patescibacteriota; class Minisyncoccia; order Phycocordibacterales; family UBA5272; genus JBBQKQ01. The sequence goes on from CAYMOA010000002.1 coordinate 10,873, forward strand.
AGGCGTAGTGGGTACTGCATGATTTTGGCTTTTACTTTTCCCTCGTCCTCGTATTTCCATTCTTCTTGTTTGGCATCAATTATTTTTCCATTTGTCGTCTCAATAACTATCCCGTCTTTGTCCAGGTCTTGGACAATCCCCATGGTACCATTCACATATTTACCCTCCATATCATTTTTAGTAAAAATAACTTTAGCACCGACTTTTAGTTTTAAAGTCTCTGGAGATAAACAAGATTTGATTAGGTTCTCAACCAAACTGGCTCTGCCCTGTGTAAACATGTTGTAGGTAAAAACTTTTCCGTCTAGTGAATTCAACTTTCCTTCATTTATCTCGTCCACATTTTTATTGTGCGAATGCAGTTCGAGAATGTCCTGCTCCTCCTGGGTTTCAAGTGCTTTTTCTTTTTTTACTTCTACTTTTTTTTCTAAAATTATTTCTTCTTCCTCCCACTCACCTTCATTTTTTTCTTTTGGTAATTCCCAACCAAATTTTTCAAATGTTTTTTTCTTTAAATCCTCAAGTATTTCTACATGAAACTCATCAATATTATTTTCTCTTATCGCCATAAGTAGTTTGGTAAAAGTCTCGTCAGTCTGACGAAATTGTTCTTCTAGATAACAGGTTAACGGTCGGGCTTCTTTCCATGCAGAACTCATAAATGCAAAATATTTGGTAGCTTCCCCTCTTTTCGTCACGGGTGGCAGTTGGAAAAAATCTCCAACAAAAATCATCTGGATCCCTCCAAAAGCTTTCTCACTTTTTTTCACCGCTTTTAAAATCACATTTACTTTGTCCAATACCTTAGCATCGAGCATAGATATCTCATCTATTATTAAAACTTTGGTATCAACCAGTTTTTTGTACAGCTTTTCACGTTGCATTATCTGCTCGATCACATCTTGGTCGAGGTAGTCGACCACACCGATACCAATAAAAGAGTGGAGAGTTCGTCCACCGATGTGAGTTGCTGCGATACCGGTCGAGGCAGTGATCGCAGGGAAAATTCCCTTGTCTTTTAACCACTCCACATACTTATTGATCACATAAGTTTTCCCGGCTCCTGGTACCCCAGTCAGAAAAACATTACTCCCAGTTTTTAAAATCTCCAACGCCTCTCTTTGTAACATTTTTACAGTATACTACATCCCAATTCTTCCAATTTTTCTGCAACTTTTCTAAGTGGCAATCCCATGGCATTAAAAAAATCTCCTTCTATTTTTTCTATTAATAATGCACCTTTTTCTTGTAAAGCATAAGAACCAGCACGATCAAGTGGCTCTCCTGTATCTATATACTCTTCGATCATTTTTTCTGAAAGATTCATCATTTTTACCTTTGTACTTTCTGCAAAAGTTTGTATCAAGTTATTGGAAGTATCTAAAATGGCAACACCAGTTAAAATCTCATGATTTTTCCCACTTAACATTTGTAACATTTCTTTAGCTTTTTCTTTAGTAAAAGGTTTTCCTAGTTTATGATTTTCAAAAACTATAAAAGTGTCAGCAGAGATAATTATAGAGTCAGGATATTTATCTTTCACAGAATTTACTTTTCCAGATGCTAGAAATAGGACTAATTCCTCTGGATCCATTTGCAATGTCATGTCCTCTTCGTAATCAATTGAAACAACTTCAAAAGGAATTTTTAATTTCTCTAATATTTCTTTTCTCCTAGGAGAGGTCGAAGCTAGTATAATTTTTTTCATTTGTGTCTTATTTTATCTTCTCTAAATTTTCCCAACCGTAATAATTAAACATTTTTTTCTCCGGGCTTTTCTCACTACAAATAATTCTCGCGAGTTCGGCACGACCACCACTTGCACAAACAAACACTACATTTTCTTTTGGTGTATTTTTTATCTCATCTATTTTCCCTGCTAATATTTCTCCCATCGGGATATTTACTGACCTTTCGTCATGACCACTTACAAATTCACCTTTATCTCTCACATCCACCAACAAACTATTTTCCAAATTTATATTTTCATTTAATTCATTCATATTTCTCAAATCTTTTTATTTTTTGACCATTCCATTCTACCACCTCTTCCCAACTTTTTAAAAGTCTAGAGAAACATGGAAAATCAGGGTTTTCGTACGCAGCCTCATACACAACACAGATCTCATCTGGGTCATTATGTTCTGCAATCAAAATAACTTTGTACAAATCCCCTTTATAGTGTTTATATACTTCCCCAACCTTTGGACAATTTTCTGGCACTATAGCTTTATCACCTCTTGTCATATATTTTCTATTGTAATATCCTACCTCCCTCTTCTCATTGAAGATTTCCTATTATCTAATGCCTCGGAAATTTCTTTGATTTTCTCTAATGTCAGTGGCTCAAAAAGATCAGTCTGAAAAAAAATATTGTCTAAATATCTACTTCGCGAATACTTTAATGTTGCTTTGCTGCTTAGAGATTGTTTAATCTTAACGAAATTCTCACTAATTACATCCGCACTCTTTATGAATCTGTCATAATCTCTTTTTACTAATGTAGGTAATATTATAGTAAAGAAGTCTGATAAAATTTCTTCCTCATCTTTTCTTATGTCACGAATTAAGTTTGAATAAATTTTATAAAATGAATCGTAAATTTCGGAGAAAGAAAAGGTAAGATCATTTTTTGCCATAATATCTAAGCAAATCCTTAAAATTGGCTCTGTTATAGAGTGTGCCTGAAACTCTAAAGTAGGAAGTCTATCATACATATTTTCTTGATTTATACCAGAATGCTTGTAATCTAAAAGATATTTTGTATATCTTCCAAAACTGTCATCAGAATTTATTTGATGTGATGCTTCAGCAATGAAACTTTCCAGAAGTTCGCTTCTGTCTAAATATATAGTTTTACCTATATAAAATGCTGGGTAGTCCACCCTCCCAACTGTTCTCTGGAGAGCTTTTGCCGCCATAACTTTGATTTTATCTTTTTTTGAATCCTCTTCCCCGACAATAACTATATCCAAATTTGGTAAGATTTTAGAAAAAAAATCTGTAAATCTTTTTGCCATAAGATTTAATTCCTCGTTATTATCTATATTTTTTCTTTTTGAATACCCTAATGTATACTCTGCGGCAATTTCATAAAACAAATTTCTTGTTCTTTCGTTCCATTTATTTGAAGTAGAATCTTCTATAGCCCTATCTTTCATTAGAACAGGAGATTCTTGGTTACTTCCGTATACACCAGCAAGAAATGCAGCTATACCTGCAGTAGTAATTACTTTTCTTGACTTTCCTTCCATACAAAACTACATTAATAAAATAAATGTTGCGAGCATGATACCGATCAGTTGCATTCCAAGCATGATCCCGATTTGTTTTGCCCAATTATGTCTTTTTGTACTACCAAAAATAACCCCTGAAACTGTTACTGGCATCATATAACCAAACCACATAAAGAAAGCGTAGAAGTACGCAGCTGCACCAACAAGTCCACCAAATGCAATATTACTAGCCAAAACCCAAGTAGTGATGAGAGTGAGAACAAGTTGTAACCCCATAAAAGGCATCATAGTCTTTTGCATTTTTTGCAATTCCTCTTTTGAGTAATGAGATACTTCCATGATCGACATCCAGATTTTTCCAAACATAAGTGGAGAATACCAAACAGCACCAAACACAAATTGCACAACTGCCGCCACTATTACTAATGTATAATTTATTTCCATATATTTTTTATTTTATTTTTTAATTACATCGACGCGATGATAGCACCCATTGCCAAGAAACAAAGTAAAGACGAACCAATCTCAAATAACCAAAGTTTAGGTGACTTGCCCATCCAGATAACATCCATTGATGTAGCAGTAACTACGAACCCAAGCCACACCCAGAAGGCCACACCCATGCCTCCTAAAGCACTCCCAACATTATTGTGGTAGAGAGCTGAAACAAAAATAATATTTGCTAAACAGTAAGCTGTTAAAAGGTTTGCTAAGAAATTTTTAAACATCATGCCATACATGTCAGACATTTTTTCTTTTCCAGTTGGTTTGATATTTGCGAGCTTCATCCACAGTTTCCCCGCGATAGGACCATGCATTAGAAATCCGATAACAAAACAAGCCACAGCAGCCACGAACACAGCAGTTAAATTAATTGGTAACATAGATTTTTCTATTTTTATTTATATAAATTTTAAGTACCACTAAAGTATACACTATTTTATTTCTATCAACTTCTTGGTAGAAAGTGCCCCACTGACTATGCGCATTCTTTTGTTTGGGTAAAGTTCACCTAGGACTTTTAAAACTTTTTTATTAGCCTGCCCTCGCTCTGCCGCTTCTCGGATATACATTTTAAAATTCAAAGTCCCGTCTTCGTTTTCTATTTTCTCTATCAACTCTTTCTTAAAATCAGGAAACACCGTTACTTTGATATACATGTGTAAATTAAAACAAATTATGGTATAATGTCAAGCAAGTAAATAATTAAACAAATATATGGAGAAAAACGAAACAATGTATATCTTTGGGAAAAACGCAGTTCTGGCTGCACTCCAAAACCGACCAGACATTATCGAGCGAATCTTTATCGAAAAAGACAAGGGTTTTGAGGCTGGTAAGTTAAATGATTTTGAGAAAAAAGTTGAGGATATTATCAAGGAAAAGAAAATAAAAAAGGAAATTGTCTCAACTGGTGACCTCTCACGTGAGATGCAAGCTGCCAACCACCAAGGGATATTGGCCAAAGTTCGCGTGGATGACCTAACAGTTAACTTTGAATACTTCATCGAGAACTTGGAGATCGACTCAAATGCATGTCTAGTTCTACTCGGCGAACTACAAGATGTACAAAATGTTGGATCTATCATCCGCTCGGCAACCGCCTTTGGCGTAGCTGGTATCCTCATCCCTGAACATGACCAAGCCCAAGTAAACGGTACAGTAGTCAAAGTTTCTGCTGGTACCGCCTTTAACATCCCACTAGTTAAAATAAATAATGTGAACAATTGTATCGAGAAGTTAAAAGAAAAAAGATTCTGGGTTTATGGACTAGACGTGTCAGGTGAAAAAACTATTTACGAAGAAGACTTTACAGAAGCAACTTGTTTTGTGATCGGTAACGAAGGTGACGGAATACGCGCAAAAACTAAAGAAGCTTGTGACATGCTTTTAAATATCCCTATCTCACAAAATGTAGAAAGTCTGAACGCTTCTATCTCAACAGCGATAACTTTGTACGAGTGGAGAAAACAAAAGTTGGCTAAATAGTTAAAGTATTTTCTAAAGTAGATGTTCGCGTGACATAATTATTTTTTGTATATTCTTGCCAAGAGTTTTTGAATTCTAAATTTTTATTTAATAATTCTTCAAAACTTCCCTCGTCAACAATCTTACCCTCTTGCATAATAAGTATCCTGTCAAAATATTTTAATAAATTCATTTTGTGAATCGAAGCAAAAATTGTAGCTCCTTTAAAATTTTCAAAAATGTTGTGGTAAATTTTTACTTCGTTAATAGGATCAACAGAACTTGTAGACTCATCGAGCAAAATAAGTTTTTTGTTTTTTGAAAACAAAAGTGCCCGAGCCAATGCTAATCTCTGTTTCTGTCCACCCGAAAGGTTTACCCCTTTTTCATTAATTATCGATAGTATTTTATTTGGGAGGTTTTCTATAACTTCGGAAAACATGGACATATCTGTGGCTTTTTTTATTTCTGCATCAGAAAAATCTGAGAGCAAGGTCAGGTTTTCTTTTATACTTGCAGAAAAAACTTCTGGCTCTTGTGGTACGAGAGCAGAGGCAATATCTAATTTTGCTAACTCAAAATCATTCAACTTTTTATTATCAACTTCTACATTTGCAAAGATGCCTTCGTACATACCATGGATTATTTTTAGTAAAGTTGATTTACCAGAACCAGACTCACCTATGATCGCTACCTTCTCTCCACTAGAAAAAGAAAAAATTAAATCGTCTACAACTTTTCTATCATCACCATTGTAACTGAAATTCAAATTTTCTATAGAAATTTTTTTCCAATCCTTAAAACTTTTTTGTTTGATTTTGTTTAACTTTATAAAATTTTCTTCTATTTCCTTTACTCCCAAAACCCTCGACCTTTGAATAGTTATGTCATCATAAGTCCCTGCGATATTTTGATAAACATTTTCGAAATTCTTCAAATACATGAACAAAGAAGAAATTGTACCAACCAAAATCTCCTTTCCGTTTATAAAATCAAAATATATGTAAACTACAACCGAGGCAGTTATCAAAAAATCAAAAACAAACCCACCAGTAAACCATTTCTTTTCAACTAAAATCTTGTTTTTCATATAAAGCGAAAAAGACTTCCACCAAGCATTTTTTATACCGAGCAAGATTGAATCTTCTATTTTTAAAACTTTAACACTAGTCACATTTGACAGTGCATCAAAAACTTTTGCCTGAGCTTTATTATCAAACTCATTGATATCTTTATATTGCGGTATCAATGTTTTATCAAACTGCAACAAGATAAAAATTGCAAGACATAAAAGTAATACAGCAAAAAAACCAACATAAACATTAAAATAAACTAGAACTGAAGTCGTTACTATAATATTAACCAAAACTCCTAAAACCACAAAAGTGGACCTAGAGAACTGAAACACAGCCGCGGTTGCTTTATCAACTTTGTCTATGGTGTCCCCAGAATCGTGGTCAGAGTGCCAAGTGATCGGCAAACTCAAGACAGCATTGTACAAATATTTTTTATAATTCCTGTCGACTTTATAACCAAGTCTTCTCTCCATAACTCTACTTGGTCCATGAAAAAACCATCCGGAGACTGCAGAGAAAAATATCAGAAACAAAAGTGTAAAAATATGGTAAAGGTTTTCTGATGTCACTCCATTTTTCTGAATTTCATTTAATACTAAACCAAAAATAAAAGGTTCTAACATCCAAGTAAGTCTTCCAAAGATCGATAGTACCCACATCACAATTACCTCTCTTTTAGAATCCTCTGAAAATCGCCACATGCGCCCCACCATGAAAATTACTGGTTCTTGTGAGATTTTTTCTTTAAGTCTTTTAAACATTCACACATTATACCATCAACTTTATTTAGATTTCTAGAACTTCTTTGGCATGTATATTTTCTTTAGTAGATACTTTTCCAAAGATTTTGATTACTTTTCCCTTTTCATCAAATAAATAAGAAATTCTATTAATCCCCATATACTTTTTACCGTACATACTTTTCTCACCCCAAGCTCCAAACTTTTGTATAGTCTCTGTCGACTCATCTGATAATAAATCAAAATTTAATTTATATTTCAGAGCAAACTTTTTATGACTTTTTACTGAGTCCTTGGAAATCCCAACAATCACAATCCCTTTCTCTTCAAAATGTTTTATAAAATCCCGAAAGCCACAGGCCTCCATAGTGCAACCTGGGGTGTCGTCTTTGGGGTAAAAATAAATTAAAACTTTTTTATTTTTAAAATCTTTTTCACTCACAAACTCACCTTCTTGGTTTTGTAATTTAAATATTGGTAATTTATCTCCTGTTTTTAACATAATTATTTTAGTAACTTAGACTGTTCATCCATATTCTTTGCAGCTTCTTTTCGGTTCTCTTTGCTCATTAAATCTCTACCAACGTTTAACATAAATCTACCCTGGTCAAGTCCAAATAATTTTACTGTTTCTAGAAAAATTTTCAGATCACCTCCTTGTGCTCCTATTCCTGGGACCAGGAACTTTACTTTTTCATCTTTGATTCTTTTTAAGAATTCTTGAAAATATATATTTTCTTTTTCATAAGTACCACCTAAAACTAACCAGTCAGCTCCCGCCTCTAAACTTTCTTCTAATCTGTCCTGCCACAAATTTTTACCAGTGACCGGGTTAATATATGTCGACTCACGCAAAAATTCTGGATTACTCATTAACCCCATATTTATGCTCCCTATATTATTTTCTCGACAAAAATTAATGACTTCTTTTGCATTCCCTGCATAGGCTGCAATCGTAATAAAATCATAACCTAATACTTTGGCCGCACGTACTCCCTCAAAATTACTATGACCTACTTCTGAAAGTTTTTCATCGAAAATAGATACCAAGTCTTTTTGTTTACACAGCTCGGCTATTTTTTTCATAATTTCATTACCATTTGGAAATTTAAAAAAAAATTTTGGGTTAACTTTTATCCCGGCCACATGCTCACTAACTTCTTCTATATATTTTAAACACCACTCTAGTGGGTCACTCCCTTTTAATATTTCTTCTGTTGGGTCGCAGCCCGCAATTATATTATTTCTCATATACTTTTTCGGTTTCGTCTAACATATTTTTAAGAGAATATATTTTTGGTAAATTGGTTTCTGTATGAGGTTTATTTAAATTCTCCAAAATTTTATTTTTTATTTGCTCGACATTTTTTGCTTCTACCAAGTCAATGGAAATATGTTTTGCCATCTCAGGAATCCCTCCCACCGCACTAGCGACTATTGGCACTCCTGCCATACTCGCTTCGATCAAAGTATAAGGCAAACCTTCTTTTACACTTGTAAGAGTAAAGACGTCCAGACCACGCAGATATTTATAAGCATCAACAGTTTTACCTAAAAAGAAAAAGTTATTGGCTAGATTATTTTTTCTTACTTTTACTTCTAACTCTTCTCTATACTTCTCGTCTCCAAAACCTAAAACCAAAAAAATAGTATTGGGACTAACTTTTTTGATTTGAGCTGCTGCATCTATAAAATATTCTAAGCCTTTGGTTTTGTACAGATTGGAAATGGTGCCGACTATTTTTGATGAACTTTTTCCAAATGGAACAGGTGGAGTTTTTTCTAATAAATATTTTCTCGCCTCTTCTCTACTTAAAATTTTACTTTTTAAACTCTCATCCAGACCATTGTAAATTATTTTATAAGACCCCTCCTGACCACGAAGAATTAATAATTTTTTACCGAGATTATAATCAACTGGAGAAATGAGGATAGTAAAGCTGCGAGCAAAGCTAGACACAAGTTCTAAGAAAACAAAGAAATATTTTTTTATAAAACTCATCGGCTCTAGAAAAACAAAACCATGCACAGTGTAGATTGATCTGGTCCTCCCAAAAAATATATTGTAAATAAAACAAGCGAGACCCCCAACTACCCCAACTTTGGAACTATGCAGGTGCACCACGTCGGGTTTTGTTTTCTTCAGCAAATCTATTATTTCCCACACAGCTTTTACATCTTTTTTTATTATTACTTCTCTTTGTAAATTTTTTAATTCAAAATCAGCTTGCAACCATTTGTCTCCCTCATTTTCTATTTCTCCCACAGCAATAAAAACTTCGTGACCTCTCTCTTTCATTCCCACAGACAAATCCAGCACATTTTTCTGCGCCCCTCCCCACTCACCCTGTGTAACTATATACAAAATCCTCATAGATTTATGATAATCTCTATTACCAAAAAAGTCCAATTTTTATTTCTTTACTGCCAAGTTACCTGCAGGATTGATTTTTAAATCAGGCACCATAGTTTCTACCTTTTTTTCTGAACTCACTTTTTTTGTAGCTTTGATTAATTCCAAAAACATCGGGTGTGCTGCCCAAGGTCTACTTAGGAATTCTGGATGTGACTGAGTTGCTAGGAAAAATGGGTGATTTATTTTTTTATCCGCCTCCACCAACTCTACCAGTTTTCCATCGGGAGAAGTCCCAGAAATTAACAAACCTCCCTCATTTATTTCTTTTAAAAAATTTTGGTTAACCTCAAAACGATGACGGTGCCTCTCTTCTATTTTTTCTTTTCCAAAAGTTTTGAATGCTAAAGTATTTTTCACAACTTTACAAATATATGTTCCGAGTCGCATAGTTCCACCGGTATTTTCTTTACCAACTTGATCATTCATTATGTACACCACATTTCTGTTTTTCTCACGTGCTTGTTTGTCAAACTCCTCACTATTGGCATTTTTAACTCCACCCAGTCTCGCCGCACCGATCACTGCAACTTGCAAACCGAGACAAAGCCCGAGATATGGAACTTTATTTTGCAGTGCATATTGTGCAGCGAATATTTTTCCTTCTACACCTCTATTTCCAAAACCTCCAGGAACTAGGATCCCATCGAAACTTGATAGTTCTGTTTTGATATTCTTTTCGTTTATTTTTTCTGCATCAACCCAAACATATTTAAGTTTTGCACCTACATTCCAAGAAGCAATTTTTAAACTTTCTATAACCGAGTAATACGAGTCAGCATTGTCGAGATATTTTGCCACAATACCAACTTTTATTTCTTTTTGAGTTTTAGACTTTTCAAATAAATTTACAACTTTCCCCCACTTGTCATCCATCTTTTTTGCAAAATCTTTTTCATTAAACTTGATTTTAAATTTATCAAAAATATATTTGTGAATATTTTTTTGGAAAAGAGTTTCAGGTACACGATAAATAGTGTCGGCATTTGGCAAAACAATTATTTGTTCTTGCGGAACTCCAACAAACGGAGCGACTTTTTTCTCGATATAAATATTTCTAGGTATTTCTTCTGTGCGAGCCACTATAATGTCTGGAACAATCCCATACTCACGTAGGTCACGCACCGAGTTTTGTAAGGGTTTAGTTTTAAATTCTTCTGAAACTTTTAGAAAAGGAACATAGGCAACATGCACAAAAATACAATTCTCTCGACCTACTTTTGCAGACAACTCACGAACAGCCTCTATATATGATAGAGCCTCATAGTCACCAACAGTACCACCGAGCTCCATGATATGCACGTCAGAATTTTTAGAAGCTTCTAATATTTTTTCTTGTATCAAATTGGTGAGATGTGGCACCAGTTGAACATTTTTTCCTTCATAAAAACCAGCTCTCTCACGAGCGAGCATTTCTGTAAAAAGTCCTCCAGACAACATCACACAATTTTTATTTAAATCCTCCCCGATGAATCTCTCGTAATGACCTAGGTCCAGATCAGTTTCCTTTCCATCACCAGTTACGAAACATTCCCCGTGTTCTCGCGGGTTAAGAGTCCCTGAGTCTACATTAAAATATGGCTCGAGTTTTTGCACGGTAACCTTTTTCCCAACACAATTTAAAAGGGCGCCTATAGACGCCGCTGTGATACCTTTCCCTATTCCTGACAATACACCACCTGTTACAACTACATATTTTGTATTTTTATTACTCATATGTTTAGATATTATACACCCGACAGGACTTTTGGAAAACTAGACGGGTCTGTGTTATGATGTCAGTATAATATAAAAAGAGCATGAAGAAAATTTACATAATCATTGTAGTCGTATTAATTATCAGTCTTTTTGTTGGCTACGCAGCTGGTCGAGGATATAAAACTTATGAGATAAATCTAGAAAAAAGTAATGGGAAAAATATTTCAAGTACGGGACTTCTCGCTTCTGACCCTGACTCAAAAGTCTTGGATAAAGAACTTGTAGACCCAAACTTTTATGCACCGAGGATCTTAGAAGTTACGGCTACTAGAGATTACCAAAGTGGCTATAACCTAAAACTTAGAACTTCTAATTTTAAATTCACACCAGAAACTCTGAACGCTGCTTTGGAACAAAATGCAGGTTATGCTTATGTTTCTGTTAATGGACAAAATATTGGTAGAGTTTATTCCCCTATTTACCATATCCCAGAAAGTTTCTTTAACACTGGAACTAATACTATATCTGTAGTTTTAAAAGCCAATAATTATAAAACTTGGTGGAGTAAAAAAGGAACACTAGAAGCAAAATACGATTTAGAAATCTTTAAATAATTTTTTACTATTTATTTTTCGATCTTGTACATTGAGAGTTAAGAGCTGATAAGTCCCTTCTACCAAACAAATAACTTGTGCCTTTTTCATATTTTATTTTTATATTTTTTGCATGTACAGCACTGCAGTTATTAATATCAGAAGTAATAGAACTACTAGCCAAAACCAAGCACTGATCCCAAAGAAATCATAAGGTCCCTCGGTTACGGTATCTGTTTGAGTAGCCATCATATCAGCATCCTCATACATTGTTGGCATAGTATCAGTTGCCGATGTAGTAGTAGAATCTTCTGGTAAAAAATCTGACTCAGAAGTAGCTGTATTTGTAGGTACAGAATTTATATAATTATCATTTGCCTGGGCAATTTTTTTGGTGTAGGTTGGGGCCATCGGTTGGGACGCCAAGGCAACATTACCATAGGACTGATTATAATTTCCACTTCCATAACTATAGCTTTCGGCTGGGACAACTATCGAGCCACCACCACCTCCGCCACCATAACTTTGCGCGGGTGTACTAACTACATTTCCTGTCATACTTCCCTGATAACTCTCATTGGAAATTGTTCCTGTTATTTCCGAAGCATTTACCAAAGTAGTATTAAGAGAAAGAAATCCTAGAAATACAAAACAGGTAGCAATAATAGTTTTTTTCATAACCACCACGAGCACCACGAGCACCTGTTGATACATTTCCACCTGTGTTCGATGAAGTTGTAACAGTATTTGAGAGACTTGTAGTGTTAGCATTCACTACACTAATTGTCGCTGCCGAAGCCATCGACGCCATTAATCCAAAAGACAAAGCACTAGAAACCACCAGAAGTTTACGTAAACCAGTTTTCATATTTTATTTGTTGTTGATACTTTAATAAAATTTGTATCGACAAGTGAAAAGACGAAACCTGTGAAAATCTATTACTCACAGGAAAATTGTTTTGTAATATTTACCGTCAAACTCTGTCTACTACTATTTGTTATTTATTTATTAAATCTTTTTTAAATATTTTTTTGAAAGTGGGTCTTGGTTATTTTGGATTTTAAACATTCTTTCTTTTAAAATTTTTGTTATTGATCCTATATTTTCTCCTACATTTTCTTTACCAATTTTTCTACCATCAACTTCAATAACCGGTGCAACGTATGCTGAGGTTCCTGTGGCAAATATTTCGTCTGCGATATACAACTCGGTCATATCTATTTTTCTTTCTTCTATTTTTTTTATTTCCCCTGTCCTTACCATATCCTCAGCAGCTTCTAAAATAGTTTTTCTATTAATTCCCTCTAAAATATCTGCTGAGTTGTCAGGTGTGATTAAAACTCCATCTCGGACAATAAAAATGTTCGCTGCCGAAAGTTCGCAGACATGGCCATTTGTATCTAGAAAAATAGCATCATCATAACCACTGTCTATTGCATCTTGTTTAGCGAGCACTGAGTTTACATAGGCACCATTAACTTTTGCCCGACTAGGAATACAAAAGTCAGGGTTCCGTCGCCAAGGAGATATTTTTAGTCGTGTCCCATTCTGAGGAACAATTGGGTTGGCTTCATATAAAAAAATAGAGAGTATGGTAGATAAACCTTTACTTTTGGTTCCTGGCACCAACTCATCAACATGGATAGTCGCCCGAGCAAAAACATTTTCTTGTAAATTATTTTCTTGTATTAAATTTTTGGTAATTTCTAAAAATTTTTCTAAACTCTCGCACTCTGTTGGGCACCCTATACCTATCAGCTTGGCCGAGTTCCGCAATCTCTTCAAATGTTCCTCTATCCGAAAGACATAAAATTCTCCATCAATTTTATTTATGGGAAAAACTGTGTAGACACTGAGACCATATAAAACTGCGGAGGAGGCGATATGTATCCGAGCCTGCGACTCATCAACAATACCATTTTTATAATAAATTTTGTTGTATATTTTTGCCATGTGCTTTTTAATCTTCTGGTTCCTAGTACAAAATACTCTTAAACTTATTTCCCACTTCTCTTCCTACTACAAAACCAAGAATCACACCCATAACAAAATCAGAAAACCAATGAATAAATAAAGAAACCGAGAACCCAACATAAAAAGCAAACGCAACAACAAGGAAAATCAAAATAATATTTTTAAGATCTCTTTTTTTATTTAACAAAACTAAAGTAACTGCAGTAGCTACAGAGAAAATTACCGTAGTATGAGAAGACGGCCACCCCCAAAATATTCCGTGTTCCCAAAAACCAAAATTAAAATTCGCAGAAATATTTGTAAGCAAGTCCTGTGTGTTTGGTTGGATTCTGCCTGTAAAAGCTTTTATAAAAGACGAAGCGAACCACCCCAGAAATGCTGACTGTCCCAAGAGACCAGCCCATATTTTTAATTTTGTATCTTTTTTTAGAATCCCCATCAGAAAAAAAATAATCGGTAAGAGTATTGGAACTAACCCCCCGACAGTTATTCCTAAAAAAACCCATTTTCTGATATTCCAATCATTAAAAAACAAAAAATAATTCCAATCAAAATCAGTAATAACTAACAAATATGTCAGCAAAAAACCAAATAGCACAAGAAAAATTTTCTCTTTACGAAAAAAGTTTTTTATCGTTTCCTCAAGTCCAAATAAAAATATTTTCATAATAAAGATTATTTTTCTGGGTTAAATTCTATTTCCCACTCTATTCCATATTTATCTCTAAACATCGCAAAACATGTTCCTTCTGGATTGTCTGATATAGGTATTTCTATTTCCCCACCAACAGAAAGTCCGTTAAATAATTTCTTTGCTTCTTCTTTACTTTCCGCTGTTATAAAAATTTTACTCCTATTTTCTCTTTCATTTGTTCGTCCCATAATTTCTGGGATATCATTTCCAATTAAAAAGTTTGGTCCGACAGATAGAGATATTTGCATTATTTTGTCTTGTTCACTTTCTGCCACTGGGAACTCTGCACTTGCTATGTCTTTGAAGCGGATGATTTTTGCGAACTCTCCACCAAAGACTGATTTATAAAAAGTAAAAGCTTCGAGCGCATTTCCGTTAAAGTTGATGTGTGGGTTAATTGTTGTCATATTCAGTGTTAAGCTCTTTTCACAAACTCAGATTTTAAAGACATTTGGCCAAACCCATCTATTTTACAGTCGATATTATGACCATTACTACTGTCTGTTAAACGGATATTTTTAACCTTGGTTCCTGCTTTGATAGGTTTAGAAGACCCCTTTACTGGAAGGTTTTTTACAACCACAACAGTATCTCCGTCACTTAATTTATTTCCATTTGAATCCAGAACCTCATACTCATCATCTTCAATTTCTTTTGACATATTTTAATTATAACATAAAGAAAAATACCTAAGGGTACACTTATCCTTTAGGTCTTGTTCCCAAAGTTATTTTCCATTAGCGGAAGATGTGGAACGATGTTCGACAAGCAATTGTCGAGGACATTTAACTATTAAACTATTTCTTTAACCATTTCAGTATCATTTTTGCTAATAAATTACCTATCTCATTCCAAGCATCACCTAAGCTTGGTTCTAGTTTCTTTGGTTCAATCGTTATATCCTTTTGCAATCTCAATCTATCAAATTCTTCTGCATATCTATTTCTTTTTTTAAGAGTCAGTAAGTTATAAAGTAAAGCCAAGATAACTAACAACGGCAAAGGAGTTAGAAGTTCATAAACATGATTTTTATTAAAATCTCCTTCAATTTCAAACTTCATTTTTACACCTCTTTGACCACTAACAAGAGATTTGAACAAATTTTCTTCGGCTTTATGTGTAGAAAAATAAGTTAGAACTCTCGGATCGTTTGCATTAAAGTATTTAATCAGTTCAAAAACTTTTTCATAATTTGGTTTACTACTAACTCCGAAAATACTTTCTGAAATTTGTCCTAGTTGTCCTACTTCAGCAGTATCTAAAACTCGCTCAAGGGAACTTAATTTAATATTCTCTATTGCTTCCCTTCCAATCCCTGCTTGTTCAAATGCTTGCTTTGCAATTTTATATACATCATCAAGTCTTTGTTTTGCCAATTTTTCATTGTCAGGACTTGAATTACCAATACTTTTAGGTCCAGCAAACTTTTCATCTTCATTAGATGCAAGACCAGTCATTTCAATTCCCTTAACTCTTGTATCATTCAAATCAAAACGAATTTTACCAGTTGCCTCATCAAAATACTTACCACTGTTTAATCCGTAGATTTCTAGTGCCTCCCAAGAGCGTTGCATAATAATTTGGTCACTCATTCTTTCTTTCAACAATCTAACCATCTCATCTAAAATAGTTTTCTCTTGCTCTGGGGTTAGTGATTTTATGTTTGCAAATTTTCTACTAAATTCTGATGGTAATGCCACTTCGATAAACATTTGTCTTTTACATCTTTCCGATATTGAAAAACCAAGTGGGACTAAAACGGAACCATAGTTAAATGATTTTGTTCCGTCCTCGTTATACTTAAAGAAACGAGCAAAAAACTCTGGTTTATGTATTGTTTGGCAAACATCTTCATAAGTATCTTCTACCAACTTTTTCAGTGCTTGATTTTCGTAAATTGCACTTGAAACTCCAGTTAGTGGTCTCTGACCGTACATGTGTTCATTGTAATTTTCTTTTACAGGTACAAAGTTTAACCAGGCAGAAAGTAGTGCAGTAGTAATAATCCCAGTTTTAACTCCAGATGGAACACCCTTCATCCCTTGTGCTCTGTCATATATCATATCCACATACAAATCTTCACCTTGAATAGTAATAGGTTCTTTTGGTAGCCACTTTCTACCTACTTCTCTTGTAATACGAACTGGTGGTTTTGGTTCTTTTAGGTTTGCCATATCATGAAATAGTATATTACAAAAAAACCCTTTTGCCGAACCTGGCATTTTGTATCATTTCTTAGTAAAGAAAAAATCCTTGTTTTACAAGGATGATTTCGTTAGCGGAAGGCCATATACAACGTTCGGCAGAGTATTATTGAAGAATATAAAACTAAATTGTAACTATGTTCAAGAAATCTGATACGAATTTTTCTAACTCTTTCGTAAAATCTTCTCTCTGCTCGGGCGACATTTTAGCATACGGTTTTAGGTCGGGTTGCTTTTTCTCCAACTCTAACAATCTATCTTTTACCTCACATTCATTCATTCTCTTTACCGATTTCAAAGCAACTCTAATCCAGTTCAAAAGTGGTGATAGTTTATTTACCCTATTCTTATCACTTTGATAAAACTCAACAAAAGGTTTTCCATATTTCTTACCCATCTCCATCCTCCACTTTCTGCGAGAAGTATGGTCTATACCAAAATTATCAACAATTCTTTTTAATGCTAAAAATCTTTTTGCAACATCTACTGTTTTTTCAAATAACTGAAATTCTGTTACACCCATAAATTGAGAAAGACCTAGATTTAATTCTCTATCTTTGTATTGGTTATTACCCTCAATTATTATCAAAGAATTTTCTTGTATAAATTTATCTTCATAGAAAAATTCCATTTGTTTTTCGGTAGGATTTATATTCTCTGACATATATAAAATTATATCAACAAAAACTCATTTTGCCGAACTTAGCATTTTGTATCACCTCTTGTAAAAGAAAAAACCCTTGATTTACAAGGACTATTTCAGGTACGGAAGGCCATATACAATGTTCGGCAATCTATTCTGAAGGAAAATCTTGTACATATTTCTCATTAACCTTATTAGACATAGCCATCATTATTTCTCTACTAAATTCTCTTGACTCCCCTTTAGACTTCATTTGTTTTCTAAAAGATAAAATGGCCTCTTTGAAACTTCCATATTTTTCAACTATCAATCTTAGTACACTCCAAGCTAGAGCATTTTGTTGCCTCTCCGTCAGAGCTTTATAATCTTCCTCCATTTCAAGTGCTGATTCTACAATATAGGCTAACATTGATTCTTCAAAAACTTCGTCTGTGACTGGCTGTTCATATTTTAATAAAAAATTACATTTTTCACTTGGTTTGTTTAATAAAGCAGTCGCAGCAGAAAAAACTTGGGCCCCCATTGACTTAAAATATTCACTCAATCTACCGTGCAGAACTCCATAAGGTGCACCGATAGTAATGGAGGCCTTAGGAGCAAGACTAGCAAAGTATTTATGTTTAGTTAGTTCTTCTGTAAAGTTCTGTGCAACAAAAATATCCCTCTCTCTTTGGGCTTCTACAATATCAACACAAGTTTTTTCCCACATATCTAGTAAATACTCATAACTATCACTTCTAAATCTATCAAATAAAATCATTCTCGCCCATCTTTGTCTACTTAAAGCTTGGTCTACTTTATAAGTCCCAGCTACCTTATCTCTTGCTTCACTACATACAATTAGTGGTTGGTATTCTGGACTTTCTTTTACATACTCTCTTAAGGCAGTCGCCAAACCTTCAACAAATTCATTTCTAATTCTTGGGAATTTTACATCTTTTCCAAGAACATAATCTTGAATGTCAGATAAATCTTCATCTCTAGCACGAACAAGTTCTAGTAAAATAATTTCTGGTTTATCTTTAAGAGAAAGTAAATTATTTACCGCGTTTATTCCATCTTGTGTTGTGCCGTGAAGTAAGCGAAGACTAACAAAGTTAACCGACTCCAAATTACTCATTCCTTTGCTTCTCAAAGATTCCACTAAAGAATTATTTTCTATTTTATTTTCACTTTGTTTTCTAAATTCAATACTCATAATAAATAAAGTATATCAGTAAAAATAACTTTGCCGAACTTACGCGTTTGTATCACTTCTTGTAAAAGAAAAAACCCTTAATTTATAAGAGTTTTTTCGTTAGCGGAAGACCATATACAATGTTCGGCAAAGTATCCAGGAAGAAACCCTATCAACTTAGAAAGAAAATCATCTCATTTTCCGCCTTTCTGCGTTTTCTTTATTTTCAAACTTTTCTACTATTTGTGGAATTTTGTTTCTATCAGACACAACCACTACTCCAATACTCTCCAATTCACTAATCTGCTCTTTAGACAACTTCCCAGTAGTATTTACACAAATTTGCACTAAATTTTTAGGAACTCTTCCTTGAACAAAATGACGGAAAGTATCGTCTATGAAAACAACCTTATCTGTTCCATTTAAGGCACAAAATTTACGAATATAGTTTTCTTTATCTTCATCTGTATATTCCACTTTTTTAAACAAACTACTTATACCAGCAGCTTTTACTTTTTTCTCTTGAAATTCCTTGTCGCCATACGTAAGTAAAACCATATTTTCTTCACCATATTTTTCAGCCAATTTACTGGCAAAAGGAAACGTGAAATTGTGTATACCCGCGAACATTGTATCACTGACAATACTTTCATCAATATCAATTTGATGCTCGTGGGCGACATAATAAATAAATTTTTTAAAGCTAAATGTTGGACTCAACACCCTATAACCGTCATAATACTCTTTCGTCTTTTCTGGGGAAATTCCATATTCTAAAAATGCAGAATATATCCTTTCTGACTTAAATCTTGCCGTATCAAAAATTGTGTCGTCAAAGTCAATTAGAATTTTTATCATAATTTAATATCTTTTGTATTACTCGCCTAAGTTTATCATAATCGTGACGGATATAACTCTTATTCGGGTCACCTTTTTGTTTATTAGCTAAATTAGTAGTAAGTAGTTTAGATGTAAAAATTCTCTTGTCTTGTGCCATATCATTTCTAACCTCCACACCTTCCCCTTCTTTTTCTAAATACTTTGAAAGTTGTTCACTTATAAATTTTTGATTATTGAATACTATAAAATTAATGTTACGTCCAATATATTTTTCTATCTCACTAACATAATTACTCAAAGTCCAATTTAAGGTATGACCTTTTCTATTAGTCAGGTTAGCAATGTAAATTATTTTAGCGCTAGAGTTTTGTATAGCACTCTTAAAACCATCAACTAATAAATTTGGCAAAATTGAACAGAAATGATCCCCAGGTCCGATAATAATATAGTCTGCATTCACCAATACTTCTTTTGCATTTGGATTAATTTTTACCAACTCCTTAATATGAACACTTTTTATTGGATTATTTTCTATTTCATAATCATAAATCTTAAATTCCCCCTCAATTTTTTGATTATCTGATAGATTAGCCACAAGTGTTGCTTGTTTATCTAAAACAGGGATAACCTCTCCATTAATTTTCAAAATTCTAGATGCGGTTAAAATTCCTTTATTAAAATCTCCTGTAATTTTTTCTAATGTTGCAAGTAAAATACTTCCAAAACTAAATCCCTCCAATTTCCCAGTATCAAATCTATATGACATTAGTTTTCTGACAACTTCCGTTTCTTCAGAAAGTGCAGTCAAACATTGGCGTACATCGCCAGGTGGTAGCACCCCTAACTCATCCCGTAAAATTCCTGTGGAACCCCCATTGTCTGTCATACACACAATCGCACTTATAGAAATGTTTTTTATTTTTTTTATCCCAGATAACAAATTATATCCACCAGTTCCCCCACTTATTGTAACTATTTTTTTCATAGAATTCATTACTATCTTAAGATAATACTTATTACATTATGATAACATAATAATTTCTATTCTAGGCTTAAGTGTTTTGTATCACCACTTATTAAAGAAAATACCCTTATTAAATAAGGGTATTTTCTTTGGCGGAAGACTATATACAACGTTCGGCAGAGTATTTTAATGAAAAATTAAACTTTATTTTTGAGTACAATTCCTCGCCCAGCATAATACTTTAAGAAGTCCAAAACTAACAATGTGTGCCCAACTTGTGTCTTTGTGCTGCGAAAACCAGACGGATTATTTATGGTAATTGTATTTTCTTTTAAATTGTATCCAGTTACAACAACCAAATGTCCGCCTTTTTGATTTAATGGCGCAGTATCGTATCCACGGATGTTTGGATTTACAGATGCAATTATCAGATTCTCATTGCTAAGCGCATACTGTATTCCTTTAATATTTAACTTTGTGAAAACTTCTGCTTTCAGATTATACTTATCGACCCAATTTGCAAACTCTCTATATTTCATATTTGAGATTATTTCTCCTTCAACTTCATATACACCATTCTTCAGTGCATCTTCTGCCAACACTACTGGTTTTATTTTTTCGCCTTTATAAAAATCTAAAATCATAGATGTGCAAGCCATACCACACATTGTAAATGCCCATTTTTCATATTCTTCTTTTGAACTTGCCCCAGTAACCTCCCAATTTAAATCGTCTATTGTTTTTAACTCTTTTCTTAAAATTGGCTCCGCGTTCTCTGGGATTGAGAATTGGCAAACATATGGAACATTATTTTCTACTTTATTTTTAATAGCAGAAAAATTTGACTTAAGTTTATATAAAACATTTTTAGTTTCCTGATTAATCTTATTTAGAACTTTCATTTTCTTTATTATATTACAAAATGAGAATTAATTAATTCCAACAAAAAATACCCTTATTAAATAAGGATATTTTTCTTTGCGGAAGACTATATGCAATGTTCGGCAAAGTATTTTAGATGAAAATATCTAATTTTAGTATTTCTTCAACCACTCACCCATCATTTTTATTTCTCCTTCTTGGGCAGAAATAATTTGATTAGCAAAAGTTTTTAATTCTGGACTAACAGTAGGGTCAGCTAGAAGCTTCTTTGCCATATCTACTGCCCCTTGATGATGAGGTATCATTCCGACTATAAACTCTTTTTCCAACGCTTTACCTGTTTTACCATCCATCATACCTACCATATCATTCATAGTCATATCCATCATACTTTCACCATTATTCATCATCATAGAACCATCTGGCATTTTGTGCATATTGCCCATCATATTTCCACTCATTTTATTTCCACCCATCATATTTCCTTGATTGTGGAAAAAAATTGTATCCCAGTGCCAAGCATAAGTCACCAATAATATACCAGCCAAAACAATTGTTGTAATTTTATAATCTATTTTCATAAGTTTTTTTAATTTGGATGTGATTTAATTATTTTTATGTTCCTCACATTAAGAGCATAAAAGAAGCCATCGCAAACATAATTCCATTTTCCAGCAAAGTAATATTTGTCATCGGGAAGTTAAATACTGTTCCCAAACAAACGCACTGTATTTCTTGTTTGTTTTTAATTGAAATATAGGCACTGTAAATACCTAGTCCTGCAAGTATGAAAGCAACAAAGTTTTGGAGAAAAAACATAAATCCTGCAAGATACATTATACCCAACCCTATTTCAATAAAAGGATAAAGATATCCAAATCCTGACCATTTCTTTGTAATAACATCGTAAGTTTGGAAACCTTCTGCGAAGCCTGTTAGGTCATAGAGTTTGAACAGTCCAAAAGTAATAAAGAAAATGCCCATAAAGTCCATCATTAGCATCATAAAATCTAGTCCATAAACAAACTGTCTAATTAGTGAAAGAAATACAATTCCTGCAAACACATAAAAAAAGGGTAGCAATTTTTGTAAATCACTTCTGTTTTTCTTTTCTACTTTTAGAGAATGATGTACACAGAAATAATGTATTATATTTTTTAAATCGACTTCACTGTGAGTTGCAAACATACTACAAAGTTCACATTTTTGATTTAAGTTTTGCATAATTTTAATGCCCGTGTTCGGGTGTATTTTCCCCTTCAAGTGTTGTGTGCAAGTCAAAAGCCAAGTCTTTAATTACAAAGTTTGACAACAAAAGCAAAACTATAGAAAATACAAAAACAATAATCACATTTTTTGTATTTAATTTTAATTTGTCTTTCCAAAAATAAGTTAAATATGATACAAAAATACCAATGGAAAGTAAATATCCTGCATAAACTGGATTATCTAAATAGTGTTGTATTCCACCAGAAAGAAAGCCAGTCGCAAATGAAAGTCCTGTAAGAATAAACAGATAGTTTAAGTCTATTTTTTGACCATTCTGTTTTGCTTCTATTATGTTTCCAACAATCATTAAAACTAAACCAATTACACCTAAAATTATGTATCGTAGAAAACCATTTTGCAATGTTCCAATGTGAACAACCGAACCAGCGATTAGCGCAACACCGAGATATTTTATAAGGTAAGTGAAATACTTTTTATTATCGTTTGAAATTTGCATATTATTTTTCTAATTCTTTACCTAATTTATAAAAAAGCACAGCACCCAACCCCCAAGCAAATGGTAGCCAAAGTGGAATAGATAAAAAGTTGGAGTTGTTCCAAACCTGCACCCTATCTAGTCCAGTCAAACCAACTTCAATAAATAATCCCAAAAGGAAACTTATTGAATATAAATATGCTTCTACACCTCTATTATTAGAGATTGAAAACAAAAAACTTGAAAACATCAATACTAGTAGAAGAGGGATATACTCATTGCCATGAAAAAGAACTTCTATTGCAAAAAAAATTACAGGTAGGGATAGATATTTAAGAATTATTTTTGTATTTTTCATACTATTTTCTTTTAAGTTTATATACCTTAATAATCTCTTTCTGCATTTCTTCCAATCTATTTTTGTTTGTTTCTTTATGCAAACAATGTGCCAAATGACTTTCTAACATTTCATCTTCTAGACCAGAAATCGCACTTTTAATTGCAGAAGTTTGTGTGATGATGTCTATACAATACTTATCATCTAGTATCATCTTTTCAACTCCATTTAACTGCCCGGCAATTCGTTTGAGGCGAGTTAGTATTTTTTTGTTATCTTTGTTTATACCGTGCATAAAATGAGCCCTTACCTGCAACACTTAGTTACACAGTTTGTGCAAGAACAGTTTGAACACTTACAAGTTGGACAAGAACATTTTGAATTTTTCATATATATTGTGAGTGGGAGTTTTTTATGGATTTCTACCACTAGGATTTTAGTATATACCCCCATAGGGTATATGTCAAGTAATACAAAAACACCTTTTTGCCGAACTTACGCGTTTTGTATCACCTCTTGTAACAAAAAATACCCTTATTAAATAAGGATATTCTGTTTTGCGGAAGACCATATACAATGTTCGGCAGAGTATTTTAGAGGAGAAATTGATGTTTTATATAAATTAACTTGCTAATCATATTTCTAAGCCTTTAACTTCTTCACTGTCTACAGAGTAATCAAGTGAGAATGGAGTAAGGTCTCTCTCTTCTTTACTATTTGAAAAATAACGAATTGTAACTGCATAGGTATTTATGCAAACACTTTCTCTGAATAATTTAACCTTTTCGTCAGTTGTATCTGTTTCTAGGACACTTACGTCAATTTGTGGGATTTTTTTTTGAATATCAAAATAACCAGCTTCATTCAAACTAATTGAAAAGGTTTGATATATTTTCGGCCCTAATTCATATGTTTCAATGTATTTTTGTCGCCAAGCACCTCTCCAATATGATACATTTCCCCCGTTTTGAAATTTATCCATTTCTTTAAAAGAATTTATACCTAGTTTAATGTCAGAATAAGGAATTATTGGGTTAAAATTTTTATCTCTTGTTGTGACTGAATATATTATAACTTTTCCATTAAGGTCTGTCTGAATGGCAACATAAAACAACTTATTTATGAAAATACAGTTCTTAACATTTTCAACTACATTTACAATTACTGGAGCACCTAGATTTTCTATAAAAAAACCTATATCTATTCCAGGGCGAAGTTTATTTATTCTCTTTAGCCAGTATTTAGTTTTAAAAAATTTCTTGTAGACATATTCATAGGAAATACTGATTCCACCCAAACCTCCTAAAATGGTAAATACACCAAGAATTATAGCAAAAAAATAAAATGAATTTAAAAAATAAATTAAAGCTCCTAATTTGTAGTAGATTTTTATGAATATAAAAATGATAAAATCATACATAATTTAATTAAATTTACTTTCCCAAATTTTTACAACTTCCAGAGATTTTTCTTCCAGTTCTATATCTTGTATAATTTCAATAGGTTTCAAGAACATTTTATTAATTTGTTCTGTTGAGTAATCTCCACCATAGTAAAGATTGGAAAGTTTATCCTTGGAAAGTGCAAAAACTATTTTAGAAATTCCTGACCACATACAAGCATTTAGACACATTGCGCAAGTTTCCATACTTGCGTAAAGGGTTGCACCAGTTAAATCTGAACTTTGTATGTTTTTACAAGCATTACGTATACATTGAAGTTCGCCGTGTGAAGTGGGGTCGTGTAATACATTTCCAATACTAATTCCTTCACCAATTATTTTCCCGTCTTTTACAATTACAGTACCAGCAGGAAAACCACCCTCATTTACTGACTTTTGTGCTTGGTCTATTGCGATTTGTAAATAATTTTTTTCCATAACTATATTTTATCATTTTTACCTAACAAAAGGTATCTGGATACCAAAGTTTTACAACTCCAACAACTTGAGATATATTTAAATATATGGAAACACAAACACTTTCAGGAACAGAAAAAACCAAGTTTAACGCACTCACTCACGGCATTTTGAGTGAAAGTGTGTCTGACTATGAGAAAGCAGACTACGAGGCAATTTACAAGGAATTTGAGGCAGATATAAAACCAAAAGGAATGACAGAAATAGCTCTTACTGAGATAGTAACTATGAGCTACATAAAGAGAAAAAGAATCAATAAGGCGGAAGTGGAACTTATCAAAGGAACACTAGACCCACTAAAGTTGAGAGAAGTTACGGAATACTCAAATCGTGAGAATCTGCCAGTAGACAAAATTGTAATTCGCAATGAATATGTCAGTGGATACAAAACGGAACTAACAGCTGATGCAGTGCAAAGAATGGACTTGTATTCTAGATACGAAACATCTAATGATAACAGATTTTACAAAGCACTATTTATGATTCAAAAGTTAAGAGAAGGAAATAGTCCGACTGTATAATTCCGTTTCGCAAAATAACACTTTAAATTACTTAGCTTTGTAAATCATCTCCCCATCAGACTCCACAGTCATAACTTTCCAGTTGTAATCTTCGTAAATTGCATTTGAATTTTCTTCACCAATATATTTAACAGTTACATCAAAATGAGTTTTAATCATAGCACCAAAACTATTTTGACTGTCTACACTTTGACTAACAACAAAGGTTTTACTATCAGTAGTTTTAGTTGATGGGTAACCAAAATCTGCTGTGCTAGGAGCTTTCAAAGATTGTTTAATTAAGTTCTTTGAAATTCTCTCAACTGCTGTTTCTTTGCCACTTGCTAGAGGGTCAATTTTCTTAACAATTACTCCTGTAAATATATTTGAGTCTTTTAGAGCTTTAACATATTTCACTTCATAGTTTGGAGAATTATCTACCAGATTTAGTTGGTTCAAAATTATGTTTTTATCCTCAATACTATTTAAGTTGCTATGGTCATTTGCTGATGGTAAAAAGAAATCTATCACTGATTTAGATTTTAAATCATATGTCACAATCATTTGTAATTTATCTTTTTCAAAAGTCATATCTGGGTTATCTCCATCATATGTATTCCCTTTGGGAATGTATTTAGATTTTGGCTGTCCAAATTTAGCCACTACATCATCAATACTTTTTCCCAATAAGTCAGAGATATCAAAAATAGCAGGAGTATTAACTTGTTCTTGTTGTCTTTTTTCTAAGTCTGCCACCTGTTGTCCTTTATCTTTTGCACTTGAGAAATTAGAAACAATTATTGAAAATAATATGAAGCCAATAAAGGTTGAAATTATCCAGTGTCTTCTAAACCAGTTTCTAATATCAGAATGACAGTGGGGACATTTAGTAGCACCAGCATCTACTTCTTTTTTACAGTAAGGACAAGTATTCAAACGTGTTTTTGTTTCCATATTTATTATATTATTTAAATAGCTAGGACTTTTTCTAATCAAAAAGCCCCTAACCAGTTTCTAGTAGTTGTCTACTACATAACCGTTTCCAGTTATGGCACACGTAATGCAAAAGACCTGATTAGGGGTTCTTTATTCATTACGTGTGACTTGAAACCGTATCTTGTATTCCTACACGACCTTAGGTTTATGGATATATTCTAGCATTTTTCTTTCAAAGTTGGTATCTGGATACCAAAAAATAATTGACACGATATGGTGCGGGGAGTAAAATTAAGGTATGAGTATTTCAGAAGAGCAGATAAATAATTGGGCAGAGCCGATTAGTGAGACAGAGGCGGAAAAATGTAGTAACGCAATTAGAATTATCGGGGAAACTATAAAGGAAAAGTTTGGTAATAGTGTTAAGATAATACACCAAGGTTCACATAAGAACCGAACTAATATCCGAGCAGATAGTGATGTTGATATTGCGGTTATTTATTTAGATGCGTATTTTTCTGATATCCAACACTTGGACAGTGTAAAACAAACGGATTACTGGAATAAACTGATTCCATCTGATTACAATTTTGCTCAGTTTAAGAATGATGTCCACCAAGTATTAGTTGATAAATTTGGTTTGTTTGATGCGACAAGAAAAAATAAATGTGTAAGGGTCAATGGAAATTCCTATAGAGTCAATGCAGATGTTGTCCCAGCATTTGAATCAAAGCGATTCCATAATTCTGGCAATGTGTCACACACTGGAATTGGTTTTATAGCTGATAATACAGGAATACTAAAGCATAGTTTTCCTGAGCATCATTATGAAAATGGTGTTAAGAAAAATGAAGAAACAGGGAACGCTTTTAAAGCGGTAGTTAGAATTTTAAAAAATTTGAGAAATGAGATGGAGGAAAAAAACATAATTCCAAAGGGTTCCATTTCTTCATTTTTTCTAGAGAACTTAGCTTACAATGTTCCAAACAACTTCTTTCAGAATAAAACATACAAAGAAGATGTCCTCTCTGTAATGGGAAAAATTTGGGCAGATATGAGGGATGTAAATACTGGAAATAATTACACAGAAATTAGTCATTTGGCTTTCTTATTTGGTGATTCTAGTAGAACCACAAAACAAGCTGAAGATTTTATATTTAAAGCGTATAATTATTTGAAATAAATATGATACAAGAACTAAAATTGGAACAAAAAGTTGATATTTTAATTTCTGCAATTGAAGAAAGATATAATGTATTGCATAAAATTAGAGAAAGAGTTCAAAGTGTAGGTTTATGGGCAATAGGACTGTCTTTATCTTCTGGTGGTTGGTTGATACAAAGTGGATTATCACTAACACCGTCCCAAAAGTTTTTTTATATATCTGGTATTTTATTGGCAACTTATTTTTTGAGACAAAACTATCTTGAAGATTTGAGAAAAGGCTTTAAAGCTCAGCAATTAGTTACTGCAAAATTAGAAAAAGCCCTTGGACTTTTTGAAATTGGAATGTTTGATAACGAGAAAGAATCTATTTTCCCAAAATCTTGGGAACAGGCAGGTCAAAAAAATGGCGGTGGTAATTTTTTCAAAACTACTTTTTTACTTCTATACCTCGCTGTTTCATTTATGGCTTTATCTATCTATTTTGCCAAAGCACCAAATGAGGTTAATGTTGTAAGTGATAATGTTTTAAAATTTGAGGCTACAAAGTAAAAATAATCAGTTAATTTATGGGAGAACTCAGGATGTTTTGAAATGATATACTTCAAACACAATCAAATGCTACACCATATGAAAGAGAAAATAAGTGAAATGACTATTGGGTATCTGGATACCCTTGTAAAAAATAGAGATGAATGGATAAATTTTTCTGAATTTGAAGATGAATATATTGACTTGTTTAATGTATTAGAAAAAATTGGCATAAAACTAGAATTAAAAATGGTTGAAAATCCATACGAAGTTTTAATTGGAGTAAAAAAAGAAATGGAAAGAAATGTTTCTCCTTACAAAAATCGCAACCAGATATTAGATACTAAAGTTGAAAAGGACGATTTAGAAGAAAGAGAGTTTAAAGCGGTTTCAAAAAAATTTAATCAAAAAGGTATTACAATGAATTTAATAAACAACTTAGTTTCCAAGTCACCAATCAATATAAATATTTTTGAAGTTAAAAAACTTACAGATTTACAGAAACGAAAAACAATAAGCTATTTGAGGGTAAACAAACTTACAAAAAATCAGACACCAAAACCAAGCTTGAATGGTGAGATAACTTTAACCGTAGATATAAAAAATATGTTAGTACAAAGAAATGATAATGGAGCTGAATACAAATTTGTTAGCAAATCTGGAAAGTCTAAAAGGTTTGATTACTTCTGTAAAATTTTAAAAGATAAAAAAGTCCCAGCAGATAAATTTAAAAAATCCTTTCAACTTATAAGTGGTGAGATTAAAAAAATCAACGAAGCAATCTGTGAAAAACTGCATCTGACTGAATATATTATTCTAAATAAAATGAATTCTGGTTACGAAATAAATCCTGTATATAAAATCACTACGATATAGTTGTAAAGCTAAAATATATTTATTTTTATAAAAATACCCTTATCTTATAAGGGTATTTTATTTATAACTTAACTATAGCTTAACTTAAAATCTGATTGCATTTTCGGTATACCACCGTATGTGAAATTATCAACTAAAGCAATCCAAGACCTCAAAGAAACCCTCAAAAAAGAATACGGGTCTTTTTTTGGATTGTCAGATATTGAGTTAGAAGAAATTGGACTTTTCCTTTTAACTGCAGTTGCAGAGGATTTGAAATTAAGAGCACAAAAAACTTGTTAATTCCGAGTTGTTTATTTATGTAAACAGTTCGGAGTTAAGAAATTAACTCCATAACATTGTTATGGAAACCATCTAAAGCAGGGAACTAGATGTAAAACTACCTCTGAAAGTTATTGTTAAGGTGCTAATGGGAAAGGCAAGAAAATGAGTTCTCACCCCTCTCACTTGCCCACTTGTTTAGCATCGTAGCAATCTCACTGTGAAGGTTGATGAGTCACGGAAGTAAGCACTCCGAACAATGACTACTATGTAGCTCTAACAGAAACCATAACTCCATACAAGCCATTTTTGGCTAGCACTTTTATTGCTTAGAACAAAAGCAAAAGGGGTGAAGTGCAATTATTAACAAAATAATAAAAACAAATTATGAAAAGTTTAAGAGTGAACTATACAAGAAAATCACAAAAAGCAGAAGACAGAAGTGCATATCTATCTTTTGCAGATGCTGTAAAAAACAAAAGATTTTCCAGAAAAACTATTTTGAAGAACTTTGGAAAACTTATTCCAACTTATGAATATGACTCTGAGGATAAAAGACTGCTAATTGACCATCTCTATGAATTGTCAAACCCCACTGTGGAGAGCCAAATTGAAGACTAAAATGCTCAATTAGGAATTTAAAAGTTACAAGTTGATTCAGATATCATCTTAGTAAGTTACAACATTAAAAACCGTGTTAAACTAACACTGCTACACCATAGAAAATTACAAGAATAACAATTATTTTTGTAAGTAAAAACGAGACAATGACCTCTATGGTGTAGCAACTAAAAAGCGTCGTTGTCTCATTTTTACTTATATGGATAAAATAAAAAGCAAATTTAACACATTATTGATTGATGACTATTACCGAAAGTCATCTAGAGCAGAAGATAAGCAAGCTTTGTCACTTGATGGACAAGAGGAGGAAGCCAAAAAAGCTAGAGAAATGTATGGGATTCCTAAAGCCCTTAATACATACAAAGAATCCCGTTCAGCTAAATACGCAGGAAAAAGAGTTCTTTATTCTGAAATGAAAATGAGAATTGTTAAGGGAGAAATAAATTGTATTTTTGCTTGGCACTTAAATCGTATTGCAAGAAATATGACAGAGGCAGGTGAGCTAATTGATTGGGTAAGTGATGGCAAGCTTATTGTAATAACTTTTTATGACAATCAAATAGAGGTTTACGATGAAGATTCTGACACTTCTGTAATGGCACAAAAATTTGGTGCAAATAAACAATACTCTCACACCTTAAGTAAAGATGTTAAAAGAGGTCAAAGAACTAAAGCAAAACTTAAAGGATTACCCCAAGGTTTAGCAACTATTGGTTATAAAAATTCAAAGCAAGGCGAAAAGGGAGAGCGTTGGTGGTATGTAGATGAAGAAAGACTTTGGAAGATTAAAAAACTTTTTGAACTTTTTTTAACAGGTAGATATTCAATTGGTAAACTCCATAAATACGCAACAGAAGAACTGAAACTTACTACCCCGTCACATAAAACTTTAGGAGGGAAACTGGTTACCAGAGAGTATCTAGGAAAGATTTTACATAATCCAATCTTTGCTGGCTTCTTTTTTGTTCAAGGTGAAAGATACACCCTTGATAAAAATCTTCCCAGAATAATTACAGTAAGCGAACACAATAAAATCAAACTCATTCTCACAAGTCGTTGTAACCCTAAAGTCCAAAAACACGAAGCAGTATTTTCGGGATTTATCAAATCTGATACAGGAGATTTTATTGGACAGGATATAAAACGCCAACTTTGGTGTGATTGCCGACATAAATTTGCCTATCGTGACAAAAAGAACTGCCCTAAATGTAACAGAAAGATTGATGAGCTAGATAATCCTGAATATTTTATTCAAAATTATTATTACAATAATCGCAAAAAGAAAGCAGGACTTGAATATAAATCAATAACAGAGGAAAGGATTACCAATGAGATAATTGAATATGTAGAAGAGAATTTAAAACTTCCCTTTTCTTTATTGGAATGGACTAAAAAACATATATACGAACTCAAAGACCAAGAAGTTTCTGATAGCCTCAACATAGAAAAAGATAAGGGACTCAGAAAGACTGATTATGAAAATAAAAAGAAAAATGCCACAAAGCTATTTATTGAAGGAAAAATAAATGAGGAAGAGAGAAAGCAATTTTTACTTGATGTTGAAAATGAATACACTGACTTAAATGAAAACAATACTCCTAAAATAAACTGGGTTGAAAAATTAGAAGAAATTATTGATGTAACAGTTTCAATAAAAAATGTACTGACAAATGGTGACTTTGAAGCCAAAAGAGTTCTTTTAACTAGATTAGGTTCGCACTGGACTTGGGACGACAAAAACCTCTTAATTTACAACGCTAAATCAGTAAACACTTTCTCAGATGGAATAAAAACCGTAAAACCAATTTTATCAAAGTTCGGCAACAGAAAAGCCCTTGTAGAACAAGAGCTTTCTGACGAAAACAGTGAACTTTGTATCACCCTGCGGGCCATGTGAGTTAAGTACCCCAGCTTCCTTACCCCACAAGGCTTTTCTGGGAATAATTTTAGCTTGAAAATTAGACAGGTGAGTCACTATGAAATGCCAACAAATGCCAAAAAACTAGGAGTACTATTGACGTGCTTAGATCAGTATTTCCTTAATTTAATCCTTATAAAATAAAGGTTTTATAGGAAACAAGAATTTAATACCTTAGAAGCGTTTTGGCATTTAAATTACTATTGACATTGTTAATTTATTATTGTATTTAGTAGAAGGAGTTGTCTTCTTTGGAAACATAGAAATCAATTCTAGCCTTACCACTATCACCAAACTTATCATCAAAAGAAACTATTGGCGGTTTACCTCGGGCTGAAAATTCTAGAGTCTTAAACAAATAGCCTAAAAACGATCCGGTATATCTGTATCTGTATATACAACCAGTAATTTGGTCAGACACTTCATCTGGGTATCCCTTCCATTTATGGATTTGAGGATATTTATCAATCCAATCATTTACTATATAGCTTACCCAAGAAACTAGTTCGTCTTTAGCTTTTAGATTTCCTTTTTGCGAAAGCCTAACAAGGGATATAGTTATATTATTACAAATTTTTTGTTCTCTCTTGTTACTTTGAGTCAAAAATAGATAGAGTTTATCTCTGTACTTTTCAAGTACTTTTTCCACTTGTTCTTTATTGGAGTAAAAGTTAATTTTCTTTCTCTTGTACCTTATCCATCTTCTTTGGAAACTTTTGTCCAATTTTATAGTTACTTTATCCCAGTCTACATCTCCATTTTCCGTACGAAATTTTTTGCTAAAAAAGTTGTAAAGTGGCTGGGATTGTTTAAAGATCCAAGAACTAGAAAAAACGCTTGGATTTTCTTTAGCTAGGATTGTATTTAGTTTGTATATAGCTTTTTTAGAATTCAATCTATATATATTTTAACAAATTATTGTCGTTAATTTTCCTAAACATTGCCTCCTCACTTACTCTGTACCTTATCGCTAGTTCCTTCACATTTTTTATCGTCTTCAGATCTGTTTTAAGTATATCGGTTGGCATCAAAAGATCTGCGGCAAAAATATTTGCATCTATTTCTATGTCTGATTTACCGCTACCAAGTATATGTGTAGTATTAAAAATCAAATGTCCTAGTTCATGGGCAATACTGAATCTTTGGTGACAGTATGGTTTCGCAGGGTTATAGCCCAACGTGTAAATTTCCTCGTTTAAAAGTTTTGTTTTTACTATTTGTGCAGAAATTCTACTCGTAAAGTCTGGATTTGGTAAAATATCTAGAATGTACAAATCTGCATCATTTAAAAACTCTTGAATCTTTAACAGGTCAACTGGGATGACACCTATCTTCGATAGCTTCAATAATCTTTTAGCCAAATTTTTTGCACCTTTTTTATGGATGTTTGAAACTTTAAATTCCACTTCGTCTGCAAACCTAGTCTTCTTTGGTTGAAAGTGATCGAAACTGTCTTCTATCACTTCTTCACTATTTTCTTTTTCTCTTTGCATGATTTTCTTTTGCCATTTCAATGAATCTCATAATAGCTTCTTTATCCTCTGTACCTAGGTTAGCATCGGCTCTTAGTGCATACTCCACTTGTATAGATTCATATTTCTCTCCTAAAAAATATTTGATGTCCTTTTTTAAAAACTTAGCGATCTTTTCCAAGTTTTCCACAGTTATCTTCCTCTCTCCCTTCTCTATTAAAGATATAGCAGAAGCTGACTCAAATTCTAGTTCCTTAGCTAAAAGAGTCTGAGACATGCCTGCGTCCTCTCGAGCCGTCTTTATCCTATCTCCTATGTACTGTGCTTTGGTTATATCATTTTGCATAGAAGCATATTAGCATTTCCAAATTGGAAAGTAAAGCTGTGAGTATTGCATATAATTTGACTCTGTGTTAAGCTTAATTTAACAATGTGTGCATATAGCACATATCTGCCAGGAGAGTAACCTCTTCGCTATTAGTAAAACACAAAATTAAAAATAATTCCAGTCCTGAAAAGGGGCTGGGCAAAATAGTATGCAAATCAACAAAAAACGGATCTATAGTCTAAATAATAATTTACCCAACAGTCTGCGAGATAAAGTCTTCGTACCTGCAATCATTCTGGATGCAACGGCCGACAAAAAGAAAATCTTTAACCTCGGTTTTACTGAAAAAATGGAAATCGGGGAAACATTGCTACCCTCATCGGTAGGTGCGGTTAGTCGCTTTAATACAGAAGGAAGAGATATCCCAGACAAGACAAAACCAAAAGTAACAAAGTATTATGAAGTTGAATGGACTCGCAAAGAATGGGCTGGCAGAGGTCAGACGAGAGACGTGACAAGTATAATCACAAGATCTAGACAGGTTTGGCAAAGAAATTTTATACCCCCTCCATCGATATCACTCTCAATAACAAAGAAGGAAGATGGGAAAGTTTACATAAGTACCCCCAAGACAAAATTTACAAGCGACGAAGAAGACGCACTACACAAAATTAATTTGATACTTGAAATATTTGATACTTGCTACGTTTTAAATGAAGAAAGTGTGCCAATTCTTAAAAACTCTATTTTATTAAATTGGAAAGTCTTACCACCTGGAAAGAGACCTTGGAAAGAACAGAAGAAAGAACTGGAACAGTTTTTCAATGCTCAAAAAAGCAAAAACGTTAAGCCGGTTCTTGAATCTAGACTCGAGGAAATCAACGAACTACAGCCGGAGTTTACTGCAATTGGAAATCAAGGGTACCGAGGTTATGTTGTATTTGGATTTCCAAAGAAAAAAATCTACATCCTTGAATCAGCCTTTTACGGAAATGCAATCTATGTTTTTAAAGATGACTGGGAAGGTTTGTCCAAAAAAACCAAGGCAGAAATTCTAAATGCTAAGTTGCAACTCATCCGGATTACTCACACGGGTGAGAAAATAAACTGGTTAGAAAAAATTAGAGGACTGTTAAAATAAAAAATTATATGAATCAAGAAACAATAGTAGACAAGTTAGTCTGGGTTCCTGCAAAGAGGAAAATATCAATTTTAAAACCATCCGAATACAATCCTCGCAAGATGACAGAAAACGAAAAGAGAGATATTGAAAACTCTATTGATGGTTTTGGCCGTGTTGTACCACTTGTAGTGAATATAGGTTCTCGGGAAAATATCTTAATCGGAGGCCACCAAAGATGGAAAATATACAAGGAAAAGAAGATTGAAGAAGTGGATGTAGTCATACCAAATCGAGAACTCACACTTGATGAGGAAAAAGAACTGAATCTTAGGTTAAATAAAAACCTTGGATCTTGGGATCAAGACTTACTCAAAGAAATGGATTTAGACCTCCTTTTAGGGGTTGGTTTCGGCGATGAAGAGTTGCAGTCTTTATTCGACAATGTGGAAGTGACAGAAGATGATTTTGATTTGGAAAAAGCAATTAAAGAGATTACCGAGCCTAGAGTTAAGACAGGAGAAATCTGGGAACTTGGAAATCACCGACTGCTCGTAGGTGATTCTACTAACGAGGTACAGGTTAAACAATTAATGCAAACTGAGCTGGCGGATATTGTGTATTGTGACCCTCCTTACAATATCGGACTAGACTATTCCAAAGGCATTGGGAACTCTGAGAAATATGGGGGCAACTATTCAGGAAAAGATGATTCTAAGGGAGATAAAGAATACGGTACGTTCTTAGAGGAAAGTATTTCTGTTTCTAAATTGATTTCCAAACCAAATACGCACTTCTTTTATTGGTGTGATTCTAAGTACATTTGGCTAGTGCAAACCCTATACCAAAAATTTAGCATAACAAACAAAAGAGTTTGTCTATGGATAAAAAATAACCAGAACCCAACTCACAAAATTGCGTTTAATAAAGTTTACGAGCCATGCGTGTATGGGATCATTGGGAAACCATACCTGAATGCTGGTTTTAATAATGCAAATGAAGTGCTGAACCAAGAAGTTGGGAGCGGTAACCAAGTGCATGAAGAAATTTACGACATGATTGATTTATGGATTGCTAAAAGAGACCAGACCACGGAGTATCTGCACCCAACTCAAAAACCAGTAACTCTTAATGAAAAGCCATTAAAAAGATGTTCTGCTCCTGGACATATTGTCTACTCTGGTTTTGCTGGAAGCGGAAGCGACTTAATCGCCTGCGAAACTCTAAACCGAAAGTGGAGAGGTGTGGAGCAAGATCTAATCTTTGCAACCATTGTGATCGATAGATGGGAAAAGTTTACTAATCAAAAAGCCAAACTACTTTATGGAAACAATAAATAACGGAGACATTTTTGAAATTGGTGAGCATGTTATCGCCTGTGGTGATTCCTTGGATACAGCGTTTGTGAAAAAAGTAATAGGCAATAAAAAGATTCGAGCAATCATTACTGACCCACCTTACGGCGTTGCTTATGTAGAAAATAAAAAGGATCTGGACCTATTAGGAACTGAAAGTAAAGAAATTCTCAACGACCATCTTCAAACAGAAGAGGAATATTCATTGTTTATTAAACAATGGCTAGATGCAGTAACACCTTACTTAGATACCTATAACGCAGTATACATTTTCAACAGCGACATTATGTTCCCTGCACTTAGAACTGGCCTGAAGCAAGCAGGGCTGTACTATAGCCAGATGATTATCTGGCTAAAAAACCAACCGATTATGGGAATGAAAGATTACCTTTCTATGTTTGAACTCGTTGCATATGGGTGGTTTGGAAAACACAAAATGGAAAGGTCTAAAGCTAAAAGTGTAATTTATTACCCCAAGCCCAGTTCTTCTAAATTGCACCCAACACAAAAACCCGTTGGACTTATCCGCAAGATAATTCCAAATTCTACAAAAGTAAATGAATATATTTACGATCCATTTCTAGGTAGTGGAACTACTGCCGTAGCTTCCCATCACCTAGGTCGAAGGTGTATTGGGATTGAAATGGAGTCAAAGTATGTAAAGATAATTCTCACTAGATTAGAAAAATTAACCGGTGAAAAAGCAGTAAAAATATAAATTTATGGGAAATGAGGGTAACAAAGACAATGGAAGAAGACCTAATGTATACAAGACACAAGATTTTGAATCCTATGTTCTTTGGAAGTCCCTACCCTCGTTTCTTAGAGGTCAGCCAAGGGTGGTTTTAGAAAAATTTGGCTTATGCGATGACATTCTAACAGAATTATTACAAATTAAAACACAAACCGAATTTGCTACCAAGCACGGGATCAAAGATCTTGGAACATTGACCGACTGGAACAAGAAGATTGAAAAAGATGGATTACTTCAACCGCTGAATTCTTGGGCAAGAAAATTAACACCCAATGTAATCTTCGCCTTATACAAAAATATTACTAAAAATGGTCGAGCCCAAGAAGTAAAAGCTTGGTACGAAATTATAGAAAATAACTAATATGCAAAATTTAAATAATCAAATGAGTTTAGAGGAAATCAACCAAATACTTTCAGATACACTAAGAAACGTAGTGGAAAGAAAGATTTCACTCAAACACGCAGGTACAATTTCTAAACTTGCAACTGGAATTACTAAAATAATCACCACTACAGAGCTTAAAGATCGTATAGAACTACTAGAGCAAATCTTAAAAAAGAAGAAATAATATGAAAAATTTAACAAACATAATTAGAACGGGTGAAATGTCTCCAAAAGAAAGATTTTTACTTTTGGTACAAAATGACGTACACAAAGACAAATATAAAAAACAAATCCTGACAGAGGCAGATAAACACGCCCTTTCTGATGGGTGGAAACCCAAGGATAACTTTGAAGTAAAGGAGTACAACAAGTACTGTGAAGCTTGGAGAGTTGAGGGAGAGTTGAGAACAGCACTACAAATTCACCACCTTGATACACAAAATAAAATATTGAGAAGTAGCAAAGTAGTTGAGTATGCTTTGTGGAATAAATTCGAAAGCTTTAATAAATTTCAAAATACATTTGAAGTAAACGAGTTGGAAGCACTAGCAACTCTTCTAAAGAATAGTGGACTTGAATATGACAAGGTTATACATGGTCTAACTTTCCATAATATGCCAAACGGCTTAAAAGAAGATATTTTAGCCCTATACCCTGATGCCAGAACTGAAATAGACTATCTGGAGGAGGAAGAAATATTATTCAAATATTTTCAAAACAATAAAATGCTAAACAAAGAAGAAATTCAAAATCTGACAAATGAGATAGTTAGTCAGATTCCATGGGATTATGTTGACTTCTTAATCAACAAAGATAAAGACGTGTTAGGCATATTGTTCAATGGATACTTTGCAGGGTTGCCACTTATACAAGTAGCGAAAAAATGGGCAAGCCTAAATCAGGTAATCTATAATGATGAAGACGATTTGAGAGTTCAGTTAGCCAAAGAAAAAGATCTGAAAGATGTATTTAAAAGTACCATATTAAGATACTTAGAAGACGGTCTTTTTATAAGTGAATACACTCCGTTATGTAATAGCACTAGCAGAGCAACCTGTAATAACAAAGATACAAAACAAACTCACCAGGAAGTTATTACAGCTTGGATAAAAGAGAAACAAAAATCGAAAGAATTAATAGAAAATCTAATAAATAAAGGTGATTTAAAAGTAGAAAATAAAGAAAGAAAACTATTCACAATTACAAAAAAGTATAAATTGATATCAGGAGAAAGTTTATACAACCTTGGTGATGAGTATTTATTTGCGAAGGATTTCAAAAGACAGGTAGATAAACTTGCATGCTTCAATAAATTAATCCAATTTTTAAAAGAAAGAAAGTTTATTGAAATGATAAACGAAATTGGATCATACGCACGCATTTATACAAAACTAAGTAAAGTATTTGAAACGGATTTTTCATACATAACTGTCGACATAGAAGGAAGTCTGAGTGAGGAGATTAACTTACTCAAAACAGAACTAACAATGATATACGAAAATGTTTTATTTGAGGTCTACAAAATATGTGAACCCAGTTTTTTAATTGAAATATTTACCGAAGATATATTAGAAGACCTTACAAAAAAAGAAGTAATAAATAGTGAGATCATACAAATATTAGATGCGAAATACGCCAAAATCTTTGGGGAACAGCTGTGGAAAGGACTATAATATAGACGACATTTGGACACCTGAGACATTCCTTAACTTTATCTAGGCACTTGCGTCATCAATATGTGTATGAAAATAGAGTTAAATACAAATCAAGCACTGAGAAAAAATATCTGAAAATTATGATGAAAGAATAACAGAAATTTTAGAACCAAAGAAGAGGGGAGGCCTATAGAATCTTATTGCCTGAAATAGTTACCCATTCCTGGTTTTTAAAGATCATAATTCCACCAAATAATTTCTGAGTTTTGCGGTTTTTGTTGTCACTTAGAATATATTTTTGCAAAGCTTCGTTTTTGGCTTTAGTGTAAGTATCTTCATCTCTGTCTTCTTCGTCCTTAGTTTCAAAGATTCCAATTCTGCCATCAGAAAATTCTACAAGATAATCTGGATAAAAAGTATAGACCTCACTTTTATATTCATATTTAATCCCAAAATAATCTCTTCGCATTTCGCCATTTTTGTACCACCAATTTATGTTGTTTAGACTCTCTAAATGTTTCTCAAAGTTCCTTTCAGGATTAGATCTATTCTTCGATAAAAAACAAGGTTGGAGTAGGTGCTTAGAATAATTTTTAATTTCCTCATCAACGTCCTTATTAAAATAATCTGATTCAGCAATTTCAAAATTTTCAATTTTGTGCTCTGTGTCTTCTTTTGCCTTTTTCTCTCTAACTAGAGAATACTTTTCAACTGCTTTTAGGAAGATGGGTTTAATGTTATTTTTATTCATTAAAAGAAAGGCCTGAGAACTCAAGGCACCATTTTGTACTACTTCCTCGCCAAACAGGTCTCTACAGGCCAAAAACCATGCCACATTCATCGCAGAGACCGATCTGACAATGTTGGTAAAGGGTGCCATCATACTTTTAAATAGTGATTTAGAAATGAACTCAATTTGCCTGTCATTTACATTTAAAGATTGCACTACTCCGTCGTCATCTTCAAACACATTTTTGTAATTATCTACTTCTGTCACTTCAAGTGCCAAATCTTTGATTACTTCATGTGAAATATTTACCACATCGAATTGCCAACCCTTATCCCCGTGAACATTACTTTTGATATTATTTAGAATTTTGATATTGTTTTTAAAATCTCCAACTTTTAAATCGGACGAAGTTATAAACTGATCAAGTAAAACTTTTCGGAAATCTGCTTTAATATCTTGATAGTCTGCACGTTCTTTGTAGAAGGACGTTAACTTAATTGGTTTGTATTTGTCACTTCTCTTTGATGGTTGGTCACCCAGAATTTTAGGACTGTAATTTTCAATATCAAAGCTAGCACTGCTGGTATTGGTATATACATAGGCTTTGTTTAATTTGACATCTTCATAATACATTTGCTCAGGCATTCTTAAAATTCTACCTAATACTTGAATATTAAAGATTTCGCTTTCACTTTCTCTAAATTTAAGTAATATCTGTGCACGAGGACAATCCCATCCTGTATCGATAGCTTGTTTGAAAATTAAATATTCTTGAGGTGCATTGTTTTTAGAAATATTTTCTAAATTTCTATCTTCCTCTTTTTCTTCATCTAACCAAATAGATAGTCTTTCATCCCCCAATTTTATCCCTTTATTTTTTTCTAAATATTGGAGCACTGTATTTTTCACAACCTCACCATTTTGACTATTGGGCAGTTGAATTAGTAAGAGTGGATTGACATCAATATTATTGTTTTTGTAAACCTGTGCAAGCTCATCTCTTTTAGCAATTGCCGTACTCAAAATCGCTTCGTCACTATCCTCAGTCTTCTTAAAGTTAAAATCAAAATTTACCAGTATTTGATCCTTTATCATTTCCTCGTCAATCACATCTTGGGGATTTATTTTTTCAATCCAACCCTTACCCTCAATTATATCATCGGCAGATAATTTAATGATAGGAGTAGCTGACACTTCTATAGTTACAGTAGGACTGATAAGATCAATAATTTCTTTGCCTCTATCAGCACTCGTGTGACTATGAGATTCATCAATTATTAGTATTATTTTTCTATCTCTTCCTATTGTATTGTTTAAAATCTCTCGGAAGTTTGTGTGATCACCATCTTTCATTACTATATTTTTCCACTCTTGAGTTTTACCATCCTTTGCTCTAATTTTTTCCCAGTTAACTACCATCACAGAATCTTTTAATAACTCATATTGAGAGGTACCAAAAACCGTATCAATACTTTGAACTACAGGATACCCTGAAAATACATTTTCCAATGATCTCTTGCTTTGATTGTGTAAATCTCCTTTACCAATAGATAGCCAAATAAAGGTAAAATCTAATTTTCTATTCTCCTCCTTACTTTTATTCACCAAAGACTCAATAATACTAGCCATCATAATAGTTTTACCAGAACCAGTTGGGGCTTGTAATACAGCTGTCTTTTTGTCTCTCTTATCTGACTGTAAAAAACTGCTAACTTTTTCTGTTAAGTTTTTCACTGCTTTTTCTTGATAATTTTTAAGATTTATTTTCATGGATTTGTTTTTATTTATTGTTACTATTATTTTTTAATATTGTCTCGTATATTTCTAGAATCTTTTGAGGTATTTCTTCTATGTTTATACCTTTCCATTTTCTATAATCGTCAATAAAGTCATCCACATTTCTAAGCGAGAAAATATATGCACTTTTGTCTAAGTCATCTTGATTTTTAAGATCAGCTCTCATATCGTCTAAATAACTATCATCTAAATCGTAATAAATGCCAATTGTATGTTTTATAGTTTTTCTATTTTCAACTTTTACTCCACTAAATATTTTGTACATCAAAGTATCACCATCTTTAACTTCTTTTTCTAAATTAAATGCATTTTCTTTTAAACAGAGCATTTCTGTACAAGCTCGCATCAATCTCATTTTCATATTGTCGGTGTGTTTTGTACGATCAATGAAGTCTGTTTCCAAATATTTTAAATTTCCACCAAGCTCATCTTTTTCCATAATATTGGAAAGTCTTTTAAACGTTACCTCTTCACAGATTTTATGCTCACTTTTTTCATCGCCATTATTGGTCACTAAAATAAACTGACGATTTCCTTTATCTTCTTTATTGAGACTTAAAACAGCATGTGCAGTTGATCCAGAACCTGCGAAGAAATCCAAAACCGTAGAGCAATCATTAGAAACCCATTTTATTAATTGTTTTATAAGTCTGATAGGCTTTTTACCATTTTTAAATTCTACATCTCCTTCTTTTTCAACATTCATCATATCCGAGTAAAACCCTTTCCAAAGATCACCCCTTATTGAGCATCTTGCAAACTCACCACCGAAGTCATCAGACTTTTTTAACCCATCACTTAGAAATGCTAATTGTTGAATTTTTCCAGTACCTGTCTTAGTTAAAAAGTAACCCCTTATATTTACGACAGCCCCAATTTTTATTTTCTTTTTTTCCTGATCAGACAATGAGATATCACAATCCATAAGTCTGCAAATCTTATCTGCATATTTGTAAAATTCTTCTTTAAATTCTGGTATAAGACTGCATAGAGTCTCAATAGAATTGACCGAAAAACTTTTTACTTGTTTTAGTATTTTATACTTGTCAATAAATACACTTAGGGTTGGAAGACTTAATATACTGCTAATATTTTTTAGATCGCCATCGTAAAAAAGATTATAGTGGGAGTCGTAATAATTAATTTTGTCATACAATAAATTTTTAACAATTTTCTTATTTTTACTTTTTGAGAACATTAGAACATATTCATAATTCTTAACCACCGACCCATTTTGGGCCGACCTAACTTTCATTCCTTGTGTTTTTGTTAGTTCTACACCAATATTTGCTACAAACGAATTTATACCAAACACCTGATCACACAATAATTTTAATTCTGCTTGTTGATTGTTGTCTATACTCACAAATAATGTACCATTATCTGATAGTAAAGATTCAGCAAGTAATAATCTTTTCTCCATAAACGACAACCACTTACTATTTCTGAAACTATCTTCAGAGTCTACAAACTTATCGTTGTAAATAAAATCCTTGTTGCCAGTATTGTATGGTGGATCGATATAAATTACATCAATAGAATTTTTATGCGTATAATTAAGAACAGAAAGTGCATGATAATTATCACCCTCAATTAAAATATTTGTGGGTTTATTTTTATCATTTATTATTTCTTTGAACTTCTTTCCTTCCTTAACTTTAAGCACAGGAAATTTTGTGTTGCATTCCTCAACTACCTTTTCAGGCTTATCTTCCCAAACTAAACCGTATTTACTTTTTTGTTTAAGTTTTTTATTTTCTTCTTCTAATTCTAAAATTCTGTGAGTAAGATTTACATCTAAATTTGATGACATAACAGGGATGGGTTTTGTCTATTAATATTCTAACGAGAAACACTAAGCCCCACGTTAGCTTGAGTCTTGCGACTCCAAAAATTAGTTTCCTAATAATTGACCATCCCTGATCAGCTGAACGTGGGGTTCAGTATAGGGATGGATTTTATTTGTGCCATATTTTGAAAAACTTAGGCAACTATATTGTTAAAGAATTATACCATATTTTGGTATGGTGCCATTCTAATATAATCCAAGGGAATTGTGTAGTCTACTTGTCTACATATAGACACCTGAGACGCTCCTTGACTTATCTAGGCACTTGCGTCATCAATATAGGTGTATGAAAATACAAACAAATAAACAACCAGAGATAGAGGAAAAATTGAGGTATTGCCTTTACTGTAGAAAAAGTAGTGAATCAGAAGAACGCCAAGTAATGAGTATAGACTCTCAAATTAAGGAAATGCTCAATTTGGCAGAGCGAGAAAAACTAGAAATAGTAAATAT
Source organism: uncultured Candidatus Saccharibacteria bacterium (assembly GCA_964391935.1). Classification (GTDB taxonomy): domain Bacteria; phylum Patescibacteriota; class Minisyncoccia; order Phycocordibacterales; family UBA5272; genus JBBQKQ01. The sequence continues at coordinate 54,641 of CAYMOA010000002.1, forward strand.
CAAAAGAGAGGCTCATAGTGCAAAAGAAACAGGGCAAAGACCCGTCTATAACGAAATGATCAAGGATTTAAAAGAAGGAAAATTCAATGCAATTCTTACTTGGGCACCTGACAGAATATCTAGAAACGCAGGAGACTTGGGTATGGTTGTAGACTTAATGGATCAAAAGGTTTTAAAAGAAATTAGAACTCACTCACAAACATTTACTAATAACCCAAATGAAAAATTCTTGCTGATGATTTTAGGATCACAAGCAAAATTAGAAAACGATAACAGAGGAATAAATGTTAAGCGTGGGCAAAGAACAAAAGTTGAGCTTGGCTTTTGGCCTGGACTCGGACCTCTTGGATATTTAAATCAAAGATCCATGGACAAAAAAGGAGTGCTCATAGTAGACCCAGATAGAGCCCCTATTGTGAAGAAAATATTTGAGAAAGTTGCTTATGAATACCAGTCAGGAAGGAAAATTTATAACTGGCTACGAGAAGTGAATTTTTATACCAGAGGTAACAAACCACTAACCTTAGGTGGAGTTTATAGAATTTTAGACAACACCTTTTATCATGGAGTATTTGAATATCCAAAAAGATCAGGTAATTATTTTACTGGAAAACATGAACCATTAATCAGCAAAGAGTTATGGGATAAGGCTCAGGAATTTTTAAAAAGAGACAAGATTGTACGATCGAATAAAGAATTTACTTTTACCAAATTAATTGTTTGCGGTTATTGTGGAAGTGGAATTTCTGCTGAGGAAAAATACAAAAACTTAAAAAATGGAACACAAGCTAGATATATATACTACGGCTGTGGCAGGAGTAAAGATAGGAATTGCAAAAATAAATATATTCAAGAGGTTGAACTTATAGAAGAACTAATAAAAATAGTTGATAAGGTCAATGTTGACGAGATAGGACTAAAGGTAAAAATGGAAGAAGAAATTAAAAGATTTAATATTTTTCAGAGGTCAATACTAAATACAAAAGAAAAGTTTGAATTGCCGAAGGCAACTGTAGTAAAGAATTATCTAAAATATATTTTGAAAGAGGGAAGCAAAACTGAAAAAAGAGAGGTCTTGGGAAATCTAAGAAGTAGAATCAGTTACAAGGATAAAGAATTAACTTTAGTAAGTTAAAATATCCCTTATAAATCTTTTAAATTGTCTGCTAAGACTTCACCAAGAACAACGGGTAGATCTTTAGCTTCACTTGCAACTTTTGTAAATTCTTGACTCCCATTATCGCTATAAGTTGACTCTACACTTCTACCACCTTCAGTAATACCTATCGCAACTACAATAATACCCAATGCCCTTAATTCTTCAATCACTTTTTGCACTCGTTGAGGACTATCACTTTTACCATCTGTCATAACAACTATTATTTCTTTAGTTTCTTTTTGTTGTAGTTCTTCTAATCTTTCAGGATCATTTTGGATTTCTTTTAATATAGATTCTAGACAGTTAAAATCTGGAGTAGAATCCCCGGGCGCAGAATTTAAAATTGCACAGGTTTCAACCCTATCCTTTTTAGAAAAACTATCAGACATTTTTTTGAAAGATTTAAGATCATCGTGGGTATTCTGGAAAGTCCAAATTTCCCAAAATATCTCTAGTGTTTTAACTAAATTAGCTTTTTCTTCTTCAGCTAAGTCTTGCAATTCTTTCTGACTTTCCATAGTCATTACAATTGCCTTTTGCAATTCAATTAATTTCTGACCCCCCATTGAACCTGATCTATCCAAAACAAAAGTTAATTTTACCTTACCAAATAAATCTCCTTTCTTTTCTTTAACTTCTGTGTCCTGCCAAACTTTTGGATGCAAGTTTCCAGCTCTGGCACTTGCAAGCAACTCTCCTGGTTCTACCAATTCGTCTCCTTCCTCGACAGGATATTTAGGTTTAAAGCTTTGCTTAACTCTCCTAGAAATAATTCTTTTAATTAAATTACTCAAATCTTTTACAACACTCTCATTTGTCTCTGGGTTAATAATCGAATCTAAATCTCTGACAATATTTTCGTAATTTCTAAGATCTTCTACTTTAACGCCAATATGCTCAGCTTGTCTTTCTAAAGATTTTTCTTCAGCAGTTTTTCTGTTGTCAGGATTTTCTAACCATTTTTCTAAAGCTTTCTCTTGCTCTTCAACGGGAACAGCATTCATTGTTTTTTTCTCCGCCTCGTCATAATCTTTTTTAAATACCTGGTTGTAGTCTCCATCTCCAGATTCCTCACCAGTTGTCGCATCTGGATTTTGTTCTCCTTTTCCTTTTTCAGATTTTTTTCCTTTTTTCTTTTCTTTACTGAACCTCTTTTTAATCTTGTCCATAATACTATCTTTTTCTTGTGAACCACTTTGAGATTTTGACTCCCCACCTGACCCATTACTTTCAGATTTTTCTCCATCTCCAGATTTATTATTCTCGTCTTGTTTTTTCTTATCTTCTACATCCTTTTTACGCAACTCTTCCATCATGGGACGAATAATCCTGTTTTGTATCTCCAATCTCTTAGACATTGGCACGTTAGGATCTGTAATTGTCTTTATAAGATCAATATTTCCATTTCTAGTTTTAAATTTTCTTAATTGGTCTATTTTCAGCCTAACATCAGGATCAACTACACAATTGTCTCCAGTTCTTTCTTCACGCAAAATAGCTTGTGGGAATTGTAAATGCTTTGGTTGCTTTGTAAAATCTAACTCTCCAGTTTTCTCGTCTGCTGGAAATAAATCTTCTCTGTAAAGTCTAGTTTCAGTATCTTTAACCTGCTTGTTTGTTTTACTAATTACAGCTCTATTTTCTCTGATATCAGCTATGCAGTTATCTAAAATACCATAAGCTCTATCATTTTTGATATCTTGTAAATAATCTTGAAAGACTTGCCAACCTCCTGGTTCTTTTAAGACTTGGACTTTTTCTAATAAGTGCTCTATTTCATGCCTAACTGCAAAAGCTGACTTTTCATCAGAAAGTCCAAATTTACTTTGGTAAAATTTATCATTTACATAAATTGTTCCTTTTTCTAAGTCGAAAGCAAAAGTATCCAGGCCTGAAGGGGCAGGCTCAATTTTAATTTTACCTTTAGCATACAACTCAAAAATCTCTCTATGGTTTTCAAAAAAAGTATCAGCCTTACCTTTATTTTCAGCATCACCTTTTTTCCTTGTTGCCATTTCAATCCTCGTATTCATAGGATGAAGTATACAATATTTTATTGACTCTTGGGTACTTTTTCCTTTAGTTCAGTCTGTAGTTTGCTACTATAGCAATGCTTCAAAAAGCCTAAATATGAATGGATATTTGTAGCCGAAACCTTACTCAAAAATCTCTTCTTGTTTTTGGTCTTAATGGCAATATATTTAGGAAATACCTTATAGCCTAAGAAAGTAACTCCACTGGCTAGAGTTCTGATAAACCTGTTTTCCTTCTTAATTTCTAATTTTAGACTTAAGGATAGAAAGTTTTCGATTTCTCTTTTATAATTTTCTAGAATTTTCCTATCAGGATCCAAAATTACATAATCATCTGCAAAGCGTATATAGTACTTTGCTTTTAATCTTTCCTTTATAAAAGTGTCCAACTCATGCAGGTAGACATTTATAAAAAGTTGTGAGGTAACATTACCCAAAGGGATACCTTTATTTGGAAATCTGTAGTTAAAACTTTCAATAATTTTACATAAAATATTTAGTAAATCTTTTTCTTCAATATATTTTTCTAAAAGTTTTTTAAGAATTATTTGATCGATACTAGCAAAACATTTTCTAATATCTAATTTTAGAACATAGACTGTCTTTGTGTTATTTTTTCCACACTTCCTACCGAACTCTAAAAACCTTCTCACAGCCCTCTGTGTTCCTTTATTGATTCGACAAGAATACGAATCAAAAATAAAAACTTTTTCAAAATATTGATACAAATTGTTAAACAGAACATAATGAATAAATCTATCTTTTACGGTTGCTTTGTGTATATCTCTTTTTTTAGTATCACTTAAAACAAAGTGAGTATATTTTTGATGTTCATAGGTTCCAGATATAATTTCACTCCGAATATCCAAAATGTTTTTATACAAATGTAATAAAAATTCACATACATCATCTTTTTTAGTTTTTCCTTTTTTAAACTCTTTCCAACATAAAAACATCTTCTCTACAGTAAACATATCTCTTAAAAGCGTTTGATTATATATGGGGATGGACATATAATATTCTTATGCAACCAAAGCTACCAAGTATTACAATTAAGATTTTAGAAAGTTATAAACTCTGGCACGAACTGAGGAAAACGCTTGAGAAGTTTAATAAATATTCTATTGGCTTAAAAATTGATAGTTTGTATGTTGAAATCATCGAAAGACTGTTCCAGGCTCAGTATATAAGTAAAGAGAAAAAAGTAGAAGTTTTGCAATTGGCTACAATCAAATTAGATACTTTGAAATTTTTTGTCTTCACTCTACTAGAGATAAAAGGTACTAGTGAAGAAATATACCTAAAATTGAATGGCACATTAGAAGAAGTAGGGAAAATGCTTTACGGATGGAAACAGCAGGCATTAAAACAAACTGAAACAAAAACTACCCAATAAAATTGAGTAGAAAATAAATAAGTGTCGTCTAGGGAGCAGGAGTACACGGTCATTCGAATTCACGTCATTGTCTAGCCAATTACCGTTCGGTTTGAACTCCGACCCATTCCAGTTCACCATCGGCACATTACAGTTACCGTTGGAGTTCCGAAAAAGAGATGTATATAAAATTGTGAGTGTCACCACAGTCGTCGCCAACTGTTGAATTTATGTTAGTATCGTAATACTTAATCTTATACAGACTTTTGATTTTTTTGATCAAAAACTTACACACGCTTTTTATAACTTCTTATGGCTATAAAAATTCTGGTTTTAAGTTTCTCGATGTGTATAGAAAATACTTTTACATATCTTCATATTCATACACATATATTAATTATTAACCGAAATAAGATTTAATGCAAATAAAAAAAATTTTCGAGGGCTAGGACAAAGAACAAAAGACAAAGGATCAAAGGACAATTCAAATTTTTAAATCACAAAGATCAACTTCTAGGGAGCAGGAGTACACGGTCATTCGAATTCACGTCATTGTCTAGCCAATTACCGTTCGGTTTGAACTCCGACCCATTCCAGTTCACCATCGGCACATCACAGTTACCGTTGGAGTGCCGAAAAAGAGAAGATGGTGTGTAATACCAATTTCCATCTTTGATGTTCGCTAAGTTAGGATTATTGGGGTTTTCTTGGATCCACTTCCAATAATCTAGGCCTGGAATATAGTATTTTTTAGATAGAACTTTAGCGGTATATTCTACAAAATGGTATCTTTTAATACTTGTAATGTTATTTTTCTTAGCCCAAGCTTGGAAGTCTTTATCTGTGTTGGGATTCATTATTTCTGGCTTCACTTTCTTAAATAAGTTTTCTAAGTCCTTAGGGGTTGGTTGATTTAAATGAGTGACTTCTCCTGCTTTGGATTGGTCGGCAGTAATTTTTGTTTTGAAATCGAAAGTGTCTAAAGCAAACTTTTCAACAGTTTTGGGTGGATAAGTCTGTGACCAACTCTTTTTAGCAGTCTTTATTAAAAAGTCTCGTTCAGCGTTTATTTGTGCTTCTGTTTTTTGCCCCTTAAAATTCTCTGTCCTCACAGGAGTTCCATTCTCAGCCTCTCCTTTTCGAGCTTCGTCCATTACTTCATCTACTTGTTTAGTGGCTTTTTGTTTTTTAAGTTCAAAAGGGTCTAGTTCTGATAATTGCTTTATATTCAAAACTTCGACTTTTTTAGAAGCTTTTAATTCTTGATCTTTAATTTCTGTCCAATTAGATACACTTAATTCTGATTCAGATATTTTTATTTTCTCATCTGTATTTAAAGTTCGAAGTAGCCCATGAGAAGCTAGGATTTTAGCCACAAACAACTTGTCCTCCTTGTACTCCCCAAAGTTTAATTCTGTTGCAAGTCTTTCATCCAAAAATTCTACAAAACTAATTTGCTTATCTTTTTTACTTACTACTTTCCAACCTTCTATAATATTCTCAATAGTTCTTTGGTTCATGACTAGCTTTTTAAGAGCTTTGACTTTACCCAGATCACCTACACCACTTAGAGTAGCAACTTCCTGACTCATCACTCCGTTGTATCCATCTTGGATATCTTTCATAGCTTTCAGTAAATTTGGAACTGTTTCTTCCAGGTCATATCTTGAGAATTCTGCCTGACCTTTACTATCCACAATACGAGATAGGAAAATATCAAAAGCTTCTATCGGTTGAGTGTAATTAATTTCTAAATTGTTCTGTGCAAATTCGTTAGCAACTTCTGGCGGTAGATCATTTCTTTCTAAGTTCTTTTCAGTTTTTAAGTTAGCTGTGAAAATCAATTGAAATCCTATCTGAATTTTAATACTCCCATTACCAGGAATAGAAACAGTATCTCCTACTTTTGCATTCATAATTCCTTTAATCATAGACATCTGGTCTTTTGGTAAAGCAGTAAATTCATCAAAGATACAAACACTACCATTTTGCATAGCACGAGCCAGCGGCCCGAAATCAAAAAATGTTTTAGAGGCTCCATCTTCAACGGAAATTCCAGTTCTTCCATAGATATTTGACTCTCTGGTTTGTGGATTACAATAAATTATTTCTGGATTCTTTCCAGTTAATTCTTTAGAAGCAAACCTCGCTAATGATGTTTTACCTGTTCCTGTTGGACCATGCAAAAACATAGGCTTACCAATAGTCATTCTAATTTTTATCTGCTCTAAATATTCTTGCACACTTTCAACTTGGGCAATATGTCCTTCTTTTTTTAAATCTTCAGAAAGAGACAACAAATATGCTGATCTGAATTCGATAGGGTTGCCAACTTCCAGAGTTTGGAGTTCTGTTTCAATCTTACCAATTTCGGTTCTAAGTTCTTCGTAGAATTTTTCACTTTCTGTATTTCCATTGCTTCGAAAATCCAAAAACACACGACTTGCCGTTTCTTCAAATTCTCGTAGAGCTTTTTGTAAATCTTGGATTCTTAAAAAGAATTTATATTTATCTTCAAAAACCTCATTTTTTAAATACAGCTCTCTTTCTTTACTACGTTTTTCCTTGACAGCTCTTTTTGCATCTCCTAATGTTCTATATTTCTCTCCAAAGTCATCTACAGCTTCGTTATAGGCTTTCAGTACTTGAATCTGTCTATTTAAGTTCATCATTTTCACACTTGGAACACCTTTACTTTTTGCAGTTTCTCTTTGCAGTTCAGTCTCTAGAATTTCAATCTCCTCTTTTCGCACTTCTTTCATTCTTGTTTTTCTATCCGCATTACTGGAATCTTTCGATAGTTTCGGCTTTTTAGATCCTGTCTCTTTAGGACTAGAAAAATTTAATCCTAATTTACTCCAAAATGACTGTCGAGCAAATTTTCTCTGTGTTCTCAGTTTATCGAAGTTTTCTGCCATATATTTTACAAACTTAGTATAGCAAAGAAAAGATTACTTGATGTGGTTAATGTTGAAAACTATTTAAAACCACCAAATATTGAGATTTGCATTAAGCCAATCTTTTTGATAGAATTTTCTCACTAGTTTATCTAGAAAACAAAAAGCCAAGACTCTCTCCTGGCTTTTTGTTTTTTATTTGTTTACTACAGATTATTATTAGTGACGCTATGTCTAGTAGACTTGAACTGATAGGTCTCAACCGATAACGGAAAAACCATCTACGTCTTTTAAACACTAGCATTGACACCGATAATAAAATGTGTTGGCGGAAGCTGTGAGATTCGAACTCACGGAGAGTTGCCCCTCGCTTGTTTTCAAGACAAGTACCTTAAACCACTCGGTCAAGCTTCCATATTATAATTTCACTTTTCCCCATAATGCTCCTCACAGTGACAGTTTGGGCAAATGATTTCTAAATTTTCCAATCTATTATCTTTATTGTTTCTGTTTTTATGATGAACCTGAAGAATATCAAGACTTTTATACCCGCATCTCTCACATTTTTTCCCACGATCTTCAAATAATCTTATTTTCAAACTTTGAATAGTAAACACATTATCTCTCGGTCTTCCTACTTTATATTTTATTCCTTTGCGTAATTTATTTGAACAAATTCTAGAACAGGTTTTTTCATTCTTATTTGATAAAATTTGTTTTGCACAAATCAGACACTTGGTGTATTTTTTATTATTTTCTCCGTTGCACTGTAAGCTACAAAATAGAACTCCGTTACTTCTTTTAATTTGTGCAGGTCTTCTATAGATAGCTTTCCCGCAAACAAAACATTTTGTATTCGGTTTTCTTGTGTATGGCTCGGGCATTAATCCAGTCTACCACATTCTCTAAAAAAACCGGAGAACTATTTGCTCTGTGAGGGACAATTCTTTTCTAGGATCCTCCTTCACAGATTTGCGAATTATATCATAAACATCTTTTTTTTGCACCTCTCCTGGCATGTAAATAAATAGGTCAGGGCGAGCTGGACTTTTAAATGTAACCCGTAGATATCTCTCCCTTTCCCCAAAAACTTCTTCAGAAAAAGAAAATGATAGAATATCAGAATATTGATAGTCTTTTTTGGCAAAATGAAAACCGTCTTGGTAAAAGCCAACGTGTACATTGCCAAATTCATCCCCAATCTCCACCTCTTTTTCTAGAAATATAAAAATGGAAATAATTAAAACTATTAGGAAAAAAAGTAAATTACCAAAGAAAAAAGAAAAGAAAAGAGCGAAAGCTAGGAATGTTCCCAAATAAATTTGCCCTGCTGGGGCAAATTCTTTTTTAGGAATTGTGTATTCATAAAAATTTTGCACAGATTGTGGATACATATTTTCTCTTAATTTCTATTCTACACTATTACCCCACTCTTCGTCTACTTTTTAGCTTCTTTTACCCCTGTTTGTAAAATCTTCATTTTTTCTTTCAAACTTCCTACAAATTGTTTTCTAAAAGTACTTTCATCTTGTACCAAGTCAGCTGTTTGCTCATCCACTTTTTTAGCTTCTGGAACTTTTATTTTTTCACACACATTTTCATTTAAATAGTTGGTAGTGCTCGCAACTGTTACGTCCAAGTCGTCATAGTAAATCTTTGCATCTTTAATATCATTTTTCATCTCACGGAAAATAACTCGGTCTTTTTTTTGTAGTCCCAAAAGTCCTTTTACAGAATCAAAGATATTTTCTCTGACAGAAACTTCAGAGTCGATAGTCTCCTCAACATTTTCTATTTTCTGTCTGGCGTCTGCACTGGCTGATTCTAGAGTTAATAAATTGTCGGAAGTCGCATCAAAATACTCACAAGAATCTTTTACCACATCAACAACTGCCAAAGTTTCTGCTACATTGTCTGTAGAAGTTGCCTCTTCTTTCACTTCTCCAAAATTGAAGAAGTCAAAAGTTGGGAAACTGAGAGCCAAATCTTTATTAGAAAAACCTGTCTCAGCATGTGCGAGAGAAGCAAAAGAAAAAACTGTCACTAGAATCAGTGTTGAAAAAGTTTTTTTAGAGATTGTTTTCATAGTCGAGTGTATCTATTTGATTGATAATTCTATTGTTAGAAGCTTCTATCTGAGCTAGGTCACTGTTAATTTTACTGGTCTCACCAATATAGAAAAAGAAAGCGAAAACAAAAGCCATTGCCGGAACAGCGAAAGCAATAGACAACGCTTTTTTGTAAATAAATGAGTAGGCAGGGAATCTAAACTCCGGAACCTCTACAGTTTCAAAACGCAAACTTTTTATTTGGTTTATTTCTACTGCGTATTCTTGCTCAAACTTTTCTAATTTATTATTTTTTTCAAACATATTTTCTAATTTTGTTTATTGGCGACCTTTTTTAAATTCTGCAGACCACGGGAAACTCTTTGGCGAATATTTTCTTCTGATGTTTTGTAAATCTTGGAAAGTTCTTTGTATTCCATTTCTTCCAAGAATCGAAGTATGAGCAGCTCCCTTTCTTCTTTTTTAAGTTGATTGAGTAGGTTTAGAACCTTTTGTCTTTGTTCACTTTTTTCGAAAGATTCCTCCGGAAGAGGAAGATCCCCAGCAAAGTCATCAAAGTCTCCTGCTTCCCCAAACTCATCGCTCTCGTTTTTATTTAAAAGATCGGTTTGGAGACGGAACTTGGCACTTCTCCACTTATCAATCATTCGCTGTCTAGCAATGATGTAAAGGAAATTTTTAGCAGAAGCCTCGTCTGGTAAACCATCCTCACTATTAACCCAAGAGTTGTAAGCTTTTAAAAAAACATCTTGGACAATGTCTTTGACCTCGTCCAGGTCATTTATCCTCAAGCGAACAAACGAAAAAACCTTCCCGTAGAGACGATTATGCAAATGTGTGAAGTCATCATTCTCCTTTCGCATAGACGTCTAGTATTATATACGATTTCTGGACTTTTTTGTGACACTAAAAAAGGGAATCCGATGAAGGACCCCCTTTTCCCGCCGACAACTGCTTCTAAGCCGTCGACTTCACCCTGTTACGGGCTGGTGCAATATACTATACTACATTTAACTTAGTTTAGCAATAGCTTTTGCGAGACGAGACTTTTTACGGTCAGCTTGACCTTTTTTGATAACAC
>CAYMOA010000002.1:65354-70031 GCA_964391935.1 uncultured Candidatus Saccharibacteria bacterium
ATAGCTTTTGCGAGACGAGACTTTTTACGGTCAGCTTGACCTTTTTTGATAACACCTCTTTTAGCCGCTTTGTCTAGGGCTTGGAAAGCTTGCTTTAGACCATCGATTGCTGGTTTTTTAGCATTAGCTGCGATACTGTCACGAACAGATTTGATTGTGTCTTTCATTACATTTGAACGACGAATATTGATCACTCTCTTTTTTAGTGATTGACGGTGTGCTTTTTTACCTGATTTTGTTATTGCCATAATTATTTATTTATGCAAATTATAACATAAAGAATAAATTTTGGGAAGTCGTTAACTTAAAATGTTCCCTCCTGGAAATTCTTCTTCTAGAGCTCGCTTCAGTCCACCAATAAAATGCTTTAACTTCATAAGTTCAGCCTGACCACTCTTAAAAAATTCCATTTCAGTACCAGCGATAGCTCTAACCTCCTCGTATTCTAACAATCTAATTCTATCTTGAATAGCATCGAGGTCACTAGAAGTAATATTCAATTCAAATTTTTGGTTTATAAAATTAACATCTCGAGTCGATGTTTCTTGTCCTGCTGGATAAAATTTTGGTAAAGTGTTATCTATTTCAGCCCAAGTAATATTTTTTGACGGACCTGTATTTGGATTTGGTTTTTCTATTGTCATATTTATGTACTAAGTTTACTGATTTTATAAATTTATGCAAATCATCAAAAAATCAACATTCTTCATATGCTATACTTGAGTCATGATAGCCTATCTACGAGGGAAAATTATAAAACAAGAAGAGAAAAGTGTCGTGTTGGATGTTAACGGGGTTGGTTATAAAGTTTATTGTAATACCCTACACCCAAGATTTCTCCACCTCCCACCACCCCCAACCCCTCCTCAGGCAGGAGGGGAACAACACGACCTTTCTTTTTTTATCCACACAGTTGTCCGCGAAGATGCGCTCGAGCTTTTTGGTTTTTTTGACGAAACATCTTTAAAACTTTTTGAAAAATTAATTAATATTTCTGGCATCGGTCCCCGCTCGGCACTCGCAATAGTAAACGTGGGGACAATAGAAAGTTTGACCGAGGCAATCAACAAAGGAGACCTAGGATATCTCACTGCCGTTTCTGGAATAGGTAAAAAGACGGCAGAGAAAATTGTTCTAGAGCTACGTGGACAAGTTTCTGACCTAGTATTTTCGGATGAGTCCAATGAAGTTGTTATGGCATTAAAATCTATGGGCTATACCGAGCGTGACGCACAGATGGCTGCGAAAAACGCAACGGGCTCTACTACTTCTGAGAAAATAAAATCCGCCCTTAAACAAGTTGGGAAATAATTACTTTTTATCTTTTTTGGCTTTCTTACCAAATCTCTTTGCAATACTTTTCGAAGAAGAACCATCTTTATCAGTAATATCCTCTTTAAACCAATTTGGCCATTTGTCACTAGTAAACCAGTCAGATTGCTCTTTACTTGTGAATTCAACTTCCGCCATCACAATTTCTTTCTTTTTTTTAATTTTGTTTGTCATGGGCGTTTGAAAAAAATCCAACTCTATTTTTAACCTTACATCTTCTCCATTTAAATTAATTAAATAAGGAATATAATATCTAGTTTTTTTAATTCTCATTCCTTCAGTCAAAGCCCACAAAATTGAAAATTCTCTTTCATTCAAAAATCTTGACTCTTCTCTTGAACCATGAGATCTTTCTGTACCTAATCTAGTTTTTGTTTGCATTTGAAAAAATAATTCCCCTTCTTTATCTATATATTTTCTGAGTCTATGAGTTTTCCCATCACGGTCTTTGAAATACCCTTGTTCTATTTCAATTTTGTCATAACTCGATAAATTAGCAGGCAATGTTTGTTTATCTACAGACCATTTTCTTTCTATTTCTATTTCCTCATTTTTTTGCCGATCATTATCACCTAATATTTCCCTTACTTTTTCCTGCATAAATTTGACTTGTGTTTTATGCTATAATTCTATCATAAAGAATATGAAAAAGATTGTAACTCATGACTCCTCTTTCCACGCAGACGACGCTTTTGCGGTGGCCACTTTGCAAATATATCTCGACCGTCTGGGTGAAAAATACAAAGTGATCCGCAGCCGTGACCCAGAGATCTGGGCAGTTGGTGACTATGTGGTAGACACAGGAAATATTTACGACGAAGATCTGAATAGATATGATCACCATCAACCAGAGTTTACAGAAAAAGGATATCTGGATATTCCCTATTCCTCATTTGGCTTAGTCTGGAAGCATTTCGGAAAAAGTTTGTGTGATAATAATAAAAAAGTATGGGAGAAAATACGAAATAACTTTGTGACTATTTTTGATGCAAATGATAATGGCATTGATGTCGCCAAGCCAGCTATTGAAGGACTAGAACCTCTTGACCCAGAAACTTTTATTTTTTCTTTCCGCCCGAGCTATAGCGAGCGAACAGAAGATAACTTGTACAAAGGTTTTCTCGAGGCAGTAAAATTTGCCAAAGGTTTTTTGGAAAGAGAAATTCACAAAGAACTACAAAAAGATGAGATGCGTGACGAGTTTGAACAAGTTTTAAAACTGAAAAAAAATATTTTAAAAACTGATTCTATTACCGCCCTCATTTTACCCAAACCACTACCTTGGAAAGATTTTTTAAAAGAAGAGAATGATTTTGACTTTATAGTTTTTGAGCGGGATGATAATAAATGGATGGCCCAAAGTGTGAATAAAAATAAAAATACGATGCAAGTGAAGTTTGCTAAAAAAGCTTGGCTTGGTTTGCGTGATGAGGAGTTGTCAGAAAAGGCTGGTGTACCCAACCTTGTTTTTTATCACAAGACAGGATATATTTTAGTTGGAAAGACTAAAGAAAGTGTTTTAGAAGCCCTCAAAAAGATGTAAATATGGAAAAACCAAAAACTAATTTTGAAAGAATCACATACCCCGCAATCCTTACCACTAAAGGGAGGACATTAACGGGGAGAAGTCACCCACAAATAATGTCTCAAATAGATTACAAAAGTGGTGAAAGAGTAGCTGAAGAAGGATTTTTAACTAGTAATGATAGATTTGTCGGAAGGAGACTTGCAGCTCAAATATTTAGAGCATCCAAACAAACAACGCATACAGGGAAAGAGCTACCTGAAAATGTGAAGGAACTTGACTCAGACCACTTGTATAGATTTTAATATAAATATATGCCAGAGTTACCAGAGGTAGAAGCGTTGCGAAGAGGTCTTGTGCAAAGAATTATTGGGAGCAAGATTTTAGAAATTAAAGTTTTGAATGAAAAAATAATTTCCGGTAAAGGTACAACTAGAAAAGCAGACAAAAATAAAACCAAAGAATTTACAAATAATTTGATTGGGAAAAAAATAGTTGAAATAAAAAGGAGAGCAAAAAACTTGATCTTTGTTTTGAACTCAGGAGAAATTATTCTCGTTCATTTAAAGATGACTGGCCAACTAGTGTTTGTTCCTAAAACAAAATCACCCCCTAACCCCCTCTTTACGGAAAGAGGGGGAATAGTGCACGGGGGTCATCCGATACAAGAATCAGAAAACACTCTCCCTCACAAACATACTTATATAATTTTTAATTTAGATACTGGAACTCTTTTTTATAATGATGTGCGACAGTTTGGCTATGTCTTGTATTATAAAAATGAAAATATTTTAGAATCTCAAAAACATTTTGACAAGATTGGTGTCGAACCTTTTGACAAAGAATTTACTTTAAAATATTTTCAAAATCAAATAGAAAGGTTAAAGAATAAAAAAAGTCAGAAGTCTATAAAAAAAATTTTGTTAGATCAGGAAATTGTAGTTGGTTGTGGCAATATTTATTGTGACGAAGTTTTATGGGCATCTTCTGTACTCCCTGCTCGTCTTGCAAAAAGTTTAAAAGAAAAAGAAGTTGAGAAAATTTATAAAAACATTTTGAGAATTTTAGACAAAGCCATTAACTCGGGAGGCTCATCGGTTGCCAATTACTTATTAGCTGATGGCAAACGTGGGAACTACGCCGACTATCACAAGGTTTATCAAAAACAAAATACCCATTGCAAGTTTCCAAAATGTACAGGAATAATAAAAAAAGAAAATCTTTTTGGCCGTGGTACACATTTCTGCCCAGTGCATCAGAGATAAATTAATATTTCTTTAACCCCCAACTATTTGACCCTGGTAGACGCTCTTTGCGAGAAACAAAAAACATAAGAGCTCCGAAAATGGTAGCGAAGATAAGCATTGCTGTTCGGAAAATTAGCCAAGTATTCTCACCTGTGTACCACCAAAAATATTCATTTAATACACCCGCTATTATAAAAATAATTGCCCAGTTGATAGACATAATATGCCAACCTCTCTGAGTCATCACAAACATAGTTGGGAAAAGAACTTTCATTATTGGTTTATTTATCTTATAACCAATAAAAGCAGCAATGGCAAAAATAAAATTATAAAGAGTGTATTCTAAAACAACCAAGTAAGGAGTGTGGTAGTAAATAGATAGTGAACCAAAAACTAATACTGCCGAGGTAGCATAAATGGAAAAAATGGGGGCTCTCTTGTCTCTCCACCAAGAAAGAAAAAGTGAAGTGATAGATAAAATTATCAAAGCATATACCCCTGCAAAAAAATCATACAGAAATGCAAATAATAAAAAACCAACTAAAACGCCAAACTCTATAAAAAAAGAAAGTA
>CAYMOA010000003.1:0-22919 GCA_964391935.1 uncultured Candidatus Saccharibacteria bacterium
TTCAATAAATGTTATGAACCCTGCGTGTATGCAACCAAAGGGAAACCATATTTAGCTGAAAATCAAACAAAAAATAATGAAGTTTTGAATTCGGAACTTACAACAGGGAATGAAATGTTTGATGCGGTTGATCTATGGTTGTCTAAAAGACTCTCTGGAAAAGATTATGAACATGCTACCTCTAAACCAAATTCACTACATGAGAAAGCCATTAAAAGATGTACTAAAGTAAATGACGTTATCTTCGACTCATTTCTTGGATCAGGTTCAACTTTACTTTGTGCTGAACAATTAGGTCGGGTTGTTTATGGTTGCGAACTGGAACCTGTGTTTTGTGATTTGATTATTAAACGTTGGGAGTTACTAACTGGTAAAAAAGCTATATATGAAAACCAATCTCAAAAATAAATTCTTGGAAGAACTTAAAAAAGTTCCAATTATTCAAGTTGCCTGTGAGAAAGCCGGGATCTCCAGACAGACTTTCTATAGGTGGAAAAAGCAGCATAAGAAGTTCTCAGTTGAGGTAGATAAGGCTCTGGAAGAAGGGGTTGCTTTTGTGAATGACATGTCGGAAACACAGCTACTTAACCTAATCAGAGATAAAGAATTTAAGGCAGTTTCTTTTTGGCTGAAGTATAGAAATCCAAATTACAGAGAAAAAATTGAAGTAGCCAATTTGTCACAAAATTTAGAACTTACAAGTGAACAGAAAGCTATCGTAAAAAAAGTGTTAGCGAATATTAAATAAATAAATCTATGAAATCTCTAGATACCAAAATATATAATACAATTATTAAGGATAAACTAATTAGAAGAGAGGTAGTTAGAAATAGTTTTGAGTTTTTCTTTAGGCTCTACTTTGACCACTATATACATTACTCGATTGCTTCTTTCCAAAAAGAAATTATGCAACTTGTATCAAATATAAATATTAAAAATATCTGTATTACTGCTTTTCGTGCAGCAGCCAAATCCACAATTGTGACTACAGCTTTCCCAATCTGGGCAATCCTTGGTAAACATGAACATAAATTTATCGTAATTGTTTGCCAAACTAAAGCACAAGCTAAACAACACATGACCAATTTGAAGAGAGAACTTGAAACTAACGATCTTCTTAAAAAGGACCTGGGTCCATTTAAAGAAGTCCCTGATGAGTGGAGTATAGGATCAATTGTATTCAGTTTGTATGACGCCAGAATTACTGTTGTTTCAACTGAGCAAAGTTTACGCGGAATTAGACATAACCAACATAGACCAAGTATGATAATTTGTGATGACCTAGAGGATTTAAGTTCAGTAAAAACTACTGAAAATAGAGATAAGCTGTATGACTGGTTTACTGGTGACCTCTTACCTGCTGGGGATTTGAATACCAGATTAATATTGATTGGAAACAAATTGCACGATGATTCACTTCTTATGAAAATAAGAGGAAAAATTATGGGTAATGAAATGGAAGGAGTATATAGAGAGTATCCGTTAATAGATAGTAATGGGAATTGTCTTTGGCTAGAGAAATATCCTGACGAAGTCTCAATTTTAATTGAAAAGAAAAAAGTTGCTAATGAGATTGCTTGGCAAAGAGAGTTTCTACTGAAGATAATTTCCAAAGAAGATCAGATAATTAAAAGGGAATGGATACAATATTATGATGAACAGGATATTAAAAGTATACGAGCAAAAGAGTTTGGCATTGGTCTTGATTTGGCTATATCCATGTCAGAGAATGCCGACTATACAGCGATTGTATCTGGATACATTGGACACAGAAACGGGAAAGCATATATTTTTATTGTTCCTAATATTGTAAATAAACGACTAACCTCACTTGAAACAATTGACAAAATAATTGAAATTGAAAGAAAATTAAAAGAGGAGAGTATTTACACTAGTAAATTACTTTTCCTAGAGTCCAATGGCTATCAAAAATCAATTGCAGAACATCTAGATATTGAAACCAGTCTCAAAATTGAAACTAGTCACTCTAGTAATTCAAAGGATGAGAGGTTAGGGTCTGTTGCTTTTTTGATTGAGTCAGGCACGGTACTCTTTCCCAAGACTGGTGCCGAGCAGTTAATTAATCAAGTTTTGGGATTTGGGAGTGAAAGACATGATGATCTTGTAGATGCTATGACTATTCTCCTTAAAGGATTAAACCCCAAACTAAAGAGATATGCTCAATTTGCTCGCTTTGAATATGAAGAAGAAAATTGGAATACATTTAATAGTCGTGAAAAACAGATGATTCTAGATAGGAGAGGTACACACAGACCAAGACCGGATGCTATGTGACTATTTGTAAATAGTAACTCCACTAAATGAAGTATATTCAGCTACTATTTGATCAGTATTAGAATCTTTCATTTTAAGATTTGCATAACCAGTGATTTCCTTTTTAAGATTGGAAAATTTGGCAACCAGGTCTTTCTTTAAATCTACCTTAAGAATATACCAGTTCTGATCTACATATACCTGGTAGGCCTCCACTCTACCAATTTCTTTTACATCTTTGTATATCACACCTGCTTCTTTACCAATTTTTATCAGCTCATCCCATTTTAATATGACTGATTTTTTGGTTTTGATTGTAAGTCCTGTGTACTTATCTTCTGTGCCCAGGGCTTTAATCATAGTAAGAATATATGTCTTGTCGTCAGGGGAAATATTGGCAATTTTAGCTAATTCTGATTTTGAGCTAATCTCAACTGTACCAACTCTAGAAACAAAAAAGTCTATTGGTAGATAGTTTTTCTTATCGAAGGTAATAAATAATGTATATCCATCTTTTTTATACTCCACCGTGTCATCTAAGTCAGAGTCGGCTTTTCCTAATATGTTTACTATCTCCTTTTTATTTTTGTCTACAATACTAGGTAAATCAAACACAACTTTTTGTTCAACTTCTTGAGTAGGAACTTCGCCAGTCACTTTGTCTTTCATTTCTTGTTTCGGTGTAGGTGTTATTATGATTGTAATAAGTATAAATACAATTATTCCTGAAATAATTTTGTGAGAAATGACCCAACTTTTAATTTTTTCTATGTTCATAATTTTGGACGGATTTATTTTATATTTTTAGGTAGTAAAAAGCCCCTAGCCAAGTTCGACTATACCCGTAGATATAGTCCATACAAGTTTCCCTGTATGACCGTCCAAAGTGAACCCTGACTAGGGGTTCTTTACTTTGGACGGGATTTAAAACCGTATTTTCTTTGCAGAAAACCTTAGGTTTTGATAATAACAATAATATCATTATTACAGATATTATTCTAGGTATATTATATCGCAGAATGGTGGAATGTCAGAGTCTAGATTAATTGTAAATTAGTAATGAATATACTATAATTATCATAGATAAATTATGTCTCAAGAACAAATTATTAAATCTATAGCTGGCGATGTTACAATTTCCAGAATGCCAGGTGGTATTAGTAATGAAAATTATAGAGTTACACCAATAAATGGCGATCCAGAAAGATTTCTAACGCTTTTTCCGGAAAGTGAAGATTTTTGGAAAATTAAAAAAGATTTAAAAGTATCATCAATCTTATCGGGTGTAAATGTGCCGATCCCAAAAATTTTTGATCATGGATATAAAATTGAAGATGAAAGAGTTGTGGGTTACTTATTAAAAGAATTTATTGATGGAAAAGATTTTGATGCGGTTATGATGGATGCGGAAAATCTGTCACCAAAGGACTGGGAGACATTACTGGGGCAACTAGGAATAGCATTGTCTACTATGCATAATGTGCCATTGGGTGGCTTTGGGCTACTCAAAAGTGATTCTATTTCAGGTAGTGAAGCAAGGGACATTCCCCACGCAATGAGTTGGATTGATTTTATTGATACTATGATGCTCGACAAAGAAAGGCTTATTGAAAAAATAGACGGAAGCAGGCAATACGGGTCAATAACTGGTGCAGATATCAAAAAAATTTTTAGTGAAGCAAAACTATTCTACTTAACTAATAAACACGATTTAGACAATGTACCCGTCCCATTTTTGACCCATAATGACATGAGAATGGGAAATGTGATGGCCACACAGGTTGGAGGAGTGTGGAGTTTGGGTGCTTTAATAGATCATGAGTGGGTCTTGGCAGGCGACCCTGATATAGACCTAGTCCAAATTGAAAATTGGTTGCAATTTGCACCCTACAAAGATAACTTCATAAAATATAAAAATACTTTTATTGATGCATACAAATCAAACAGAGCCATTCCTCGAAATTTTGACAGAAAAAGGCGATTATATAATATGATTAGGTCAATATCTTATTTGGCAGTTGTATTCGGTCTAAATGACCCAATTGAATTTTCTTCAAATCCACAAAATTTAGCCAACGTGGGAAAACACTTTAGCTTACTTGAGTCTGCTATTAATAACAATAAACCCATTAATGAAATATTTTAATTTATGAAATCAGAAAAAATAGATCTTGGTCCTGTAAAAAAATTACTAGATCGGCACAGTGAACATAAAAGTCCTTATCAGATAAATTTTAAAGATTTGGAAATACTTTTACATCCTGAAGTTTTTAATCCCAACTATACAAAGGTTAGTGGGTTTCTAGCAGAACACTTGGATGCTAAACCTGGTGAAAAATGTTTAGAAATGTTTTCTGGCAGTGGTGCTTTGTCGTTGATAGCTGGAAAAACAGCGTCAAGTGTTTTAGGGGTAGATATATCATCGGTGGCCATAGATTATTCAAATTTTAATGCGGTAAGACTAGGTTTAAGTAACAAAGTCAATTTTAAAAATGGAAATTTATGGAATGTAGTTGACTCAGGTGAAAAATTTGACTTTATTTTTGCTAACCCGCCACTTCTCCCAGCTATACCAGAAACTCTTCTCGAAATGGCAGTAGCAGATAGCCCTGAAATGAGCTTAACAAGGGAATTTATAACTGGCGCTGCAAAGTTTGTTGACCCAAACGGAAGAATTTATATGGCACTTTCAAGTGCTTGTAGTGTCTACGTTGGTGACCCAGTAGACTTTGTGGCAAGTGTTGCAAACTCGGTTGATCTGGACACAAGTATCAAAGCTGAGTGGGATGTTGGTTACGAGATCTATAGAATAATTGAGTTTCGTCCTAGAAGAACCAACTAGGTACATTATTAATTCCAATAAGCAATTTACATTTATGAAAATATTTTTAGTAAGACACGGTATAAAAGAAAAAGTTCCTGGGGATCCTCAGTTGTCAGCATTCGGTAGAACTCAAGCGCAAAACACTGGAACTCATTTAAGACAGTTTCAGATTGATCTTGTATACTCATCGCCATTAAAAAGAACACAGGAAACGGCGCAATTTATTTGTGATGCCATAGGTGCCAAATACACGGTCAATGATTTGCTCCGTGAAAGAATGAACTGGGGAGATGCACCAGATCAAACTTTTGAGGAATTTATAAATGAATGGAAAACTGCTGATAATGACAGAGACTTCCAACCAATATCTGGTGACTCTTCCAAAAATGCAGGAAAAAGATTAGAGCAAGTCATTGGAACCATTAGTAAGGAAAATCCAGATTCAAGTGTGGTATTAGTGTGTCATGGAGGAATAATTACTGACTTTTTGCGTAACATTTTTACTAACGAACAGTTAGACAATGCTTATGATAATTTTTCCATGGTTAAAGATGGTGCAATAAAAGAGTGTTCTATTACTGTTATTAACTATAATAATGGAAAATATTTGCTGGAAAGTCTTGCCTTAATTGATCATATTCAAGCAGAGGAATAATTATCCTTTCAAAAATGAATCCAAATCACCATTTTGACAAGCTGCTTTAAATTCTTCAATAGTAGAGAAAACTCGTGTTGAAAGTAATTTAACAACCCAGTTTAATTTTAGCGGCGAAATGGTTAAAATCGGCTTCTTATTCTTCCATGCTTCCCACATTTCTACCGCAGAACCCATACTAGCTTCTGGAATGTACGAAATTAGTAAGTCTACTTCTCCGGCCATAAAACTGTATCTAAAGAACATTTCCGCAGCCTGCTCATTAGTATATTGTAACCTATTTGGGTCAGTAATATCTGGATCCACAATTTCAAGATCATGGATAATCGGAGTTAAAATATCCGTTATTTCCTTTCTATAGTTTTGACTATAAATTTGGTTATCTGTTCTATTGCCTTGCATTACACCTGCTATAAATATTTTCATATATAATTATTTTTTATTTTTAATAAAACTTGCAATAATGTCGAGACATGCCTTTGTCCCATTCTCGCCCAGACTGTCGATGAATTTATCTTGAGCTAAAACCTGGTAACGTTGCAACTCCAAATTCTTCAAGTAACCATTGATTCTTATTGCTACATCACCCAAAATTTGAGAATCGTTTTCAAAAACTTTTAGCTGACCCAAAAAAATCTGCATCATCTCTTTTAAGTTTTTACCTGAGAAGTCCGGTCTAGGTAGATAGTCAGCAAAATGTATTGACATATGTGTAGCGTTGTTTTTCGCAAATTCATCCAATTGAACATATTGACTACTGTTTGATGGTGGGAGAAAAATAGTGGGCACATGGAAAGTGAAGGCTTCGAGTGGAGTTTCTAGGCCTGGTACCATTAAGACAACCTCTGAGCTTGCCATTTCAATTGTAAATTCTTCATGTGGTAGGGCTTTAAACTCAAACTTTTCATTCCCATATTTTGCACCTAGTTCATTTATTATTCTTTCATTACCTGTAAATATAACTTTCTCAAAATTACTAAAATCAATCTTATTGACCAATAAGTCAGTAATCGTGTAGGGATAATTTGAATCTACTCCAATTTTATACCAACCTTCACCTTCCATTCCGCCATATGCAACAACTACTTGTTTTTTCTTTTGTGATTTATTTAAAACACTTAGATCAATGATTGGTCCAACGTTGTGCAAATTTTTTATTTGACTTCCGTATTTCAAAAAATTCTTCTCATCCTTTAAAGTATTTTGTTTTATAAAACAATCAGTGTTTAGCAGATATTCTGGAATAGAGTCCCACCACCAAAATAAAATATCTAGCCAAATAACGGGTATCTGCAATTTTTGTGCAAGGAGTACACTAGACCTGTCCATGCAAGATAATACAAAATCGTGTTTTTTAAATTCTTCTTCCATTAGAGTTGAAAATTCAGGGGTATCTGTATTTATTTCAATTATTTTTGTAAAAGGTTCTTTGGACCCAAGTTGATAAGATGTGCCGTATCCAATAAAGGTAACTTCATGTCCCTGCTCTAAAAGTCCTTTTGTAACAGTGAGTAGTTTACCTATTGGACCAAATGCAAAATTCTCAGCAACTGCTATTATTTTAGCCATAATATAAATTTTTATTTATGTATTTTGTAGTATGGTTATTATATCATACTACTTATTTTGTAGCCAAATTTATAGTATAATTGCCTTATGAAAAAAATATTGATTACTGGTGGTTTAGGTTTTATGGGGTCACACTTTGTAAAACGCATATATCGTGAATTTCCTGAATATGGAATAATCAATTTGGATTTAATAACATATGCAGGGAATAAAGAAAATCTTAAAGGCATAAATGAAAATGATAAAGGTTTTGACACTGAGAAGTATACATTTGTACAGGGAAATGTATCCGATAAAGTTCTATTGAATGAACTGTTTGAAAAACATAATTTTGAATTAGTATTCCATTTTGCAGCAGAAACACACGTGGACAGGTCAATGTTTAATTTTGGTGAGTTTATAAATACTAATATCGTTGGTGCTCATACAATTGTAGAGTTGTGTCATCATTACAAGGTCAAAAAATTAATTTTCATATCTACCGATGAGGTCTATGGTGACATAGAAACTGGCTTTACTAATGAAGATTTTAAACTGAATCCATCTTCTCCTTATAGTGCGTCTAAAACTTCTGGTGACTTAATTGCTTCTACTTATATAAAAATGTACAACGATCCCATCATAGTTGTAAGGAGTGGGAATAATTATGGCACTCATCAGTACCCAGAGAAATTAATACCACTTACCATTTCCAGTATTATGCACGATAAGAAAATTCCAATCCATGGTACTGGTAAGTATTTTAGATCGTGGGTTCATGTTGATGATTTTTGTGATGCATTACTGTTGCTAGCATTTAATGAGGCTAGGAACGGTATTTACAACATTTCTGGGGAAGAAATTTCAAACCTAGAGATCGTTAACAAAATTATAGAGCAAATGGGAAAGAACCCAGAGCAATATTTAGAATTTGTTGCTGACAGACCAGTGCAAGATAAAAGATATGCCCCAGACTCAACTAAAATAAGAAATGAATTTGGATTCAAGAACAAAAGGTTTTTCACAGAAGAAATAGCAAATATAATTAATTGGTATATGAGCAATGAATCTTATGTTAAGAATGCTATCACGAAAAGAGATTCATCCGAATATTTTAAACACCAATCGAATGGTTATATAAATTGGTTAAAGTCTTAATTCTTACTTTCATAAATGACATCGTACACTTCTTCATTTCTATCTAAAATATTTAAAATTTCGTTACCAATTTCTTCGGGTTTTCTTTTCTTTTGTATTTCATTTTTTTTAGTATCAACCAAAAGAGTTTGATCAACAATTCCATTGTTGAATATGTCCGTGTCTGCAGATGGGCATAAATAATAAGTAAATTTGATCTTAGGATATTCTGCTGCTAATGACCTAAATAGTCCAACAATTGCTAATTTAGATGCAGAATAAAGTGAAAAAAATTTGTGATGAGAAAAGTACATACCAGCCCTACTGCCAAGTGTCAAAATCTTCGTAATTTGAAGGTTTGAAGCCAGGAGTTGCTGTAGGTTTTTAACAATATAGAGTAGATTAGAATTAAAAACCTCATCAATCTCTAGGTCTGTAGTCTCAGTAAATTTTTTGAAAAAAACTTTGCCATTAAAAAATACTATTTCATACTCATTTTCTGAATTATTAAAAACTTTAATCTGTGCTAGAAGTTGCTCATCTGTTGTTGGTATAAAAGCCTCACTGTGAATAAAGTTCTCAATTTTTACTTTATTTCTATAAACCAAAAATATTTTATTGTAATTATCCAGATTTAATACTGAGACAAATGCTTTTGCCAGATCAGAACTTGCACCAAAAATTATTAAATTTCTCTTTTTCATTGTTTAATTATACCAAAAATGTGGTAAAATTCGTGTATGATAAACAAGTACAATGTATTTCTAATTGGCGGTAGCTCTGGCACAGGTAAAAGTACCCTGGCAATACAATTAGCATACCATCTTAAATTTCCACTCTGTGAAGTAGATAATATTCGTATTGCCATACAACAAATAGCAGACCCAGAAAGATACCCAAAATTGTTTACCTTTCTAAATTCTAAAAATTATAGATATGAAATGAGTGTTATAGAATTTGTTCAAAACCAAATTGACGTAAGTTTTGACGTCTGGAAAGCATTAAAAGTATTAATTCAAAAACATGATTATTTACAAGAAAAAGTTATTTTCGAAGGAGACAATATTTTACCTATGTTTACCCAAGAAATTAAATCTGATTCTATTTTAGAGATATATATTTACGATACGGAGGAAGATATTTCTAAAAAAATGTCATCTAGGAAAAGACACAATATTGCTGATGATGAAATTAAAAAAGATGCTGAGTTTTCCTTTAACCATGGACAAGAAATTATGAGACAAGCCAAAGAAAATAATTGTATTATTATCCAGGCAACACCTCTTGAAACTTTATGTGAAAGAGTGATTAAAGAAATAGAAAATAATTTATGAAAAATATTTGGATATCAGGAAGTATAAACAGTGGTAAAAGTACAGTTGCAAAAATTCTAAGTAGAGATTTAAAAATGGCTGTAATTGAGTTAGACGCTTTTTCAGAGTTTGTAGAAAACTTTTTAAGTTTTGATGAATATTTAAAATTAAATTACGAAATATTTTCTGAAATAGTAGAGGTATATAACAAAAGAAATATTGGTGTAATAATTGTGTACCCACTGGGTGAAGAAAAATATTTAGAAATAAAAGATAAATTAAACAACTTTGAAATATTTACCATTGATCCAACACTAGAGATTGCATTATCTGATAGGGGTGATAGGAAATTAACCGATTGGGAAATAGAGAGAGTTAAATTTCATTATGAAAAGAATATTCACAACCCTATTTTTGGAATTAGAATTGAAACACGAGGAAAGTCACCCGCACAAACCGCTAAGGCCATTGAGGAAATATTCCTTTGCCCATCGACTTGACTTGTTTTAAATAGTGCAGTATACTTTCTACATGCACAAGAAATTGAGCCAATTAGCAGACATTGTTTCAGGGTACACATTCCGTGGATCTATAGAAAATGACCAAAATGGGGATATTTTTGTGCTTCAAGCTAAAAATATACAAACAAACCGAGATATTGAGGATATATCTGATTTTACAACAATTTCAGATAAGTCTTTGAGAAACCCATATTTTCTTCAATACAATGATATTTTGCTTGTTTCTAGGGGATCAGGATTGGGTTCGTTCCGATCTGCAGTTTTTATATCAAATGAATTAAAAGTAATGCCATCATCTTCGGTTCATGTAATACGAATTCAAGATGTCACAGTGCTCCCTAAATATGTGTCGCTATACTTCAATTCAGAAATCGGACAAAAAGCATTATCTCAAATAGTTACAGGAGCTTCATATATACAAAGCATCCTCGTAAAAAACTTAATAGATTTAGCAATCCCTATACCACCGATACATATACAGAAGTCCATTATTGCTCTCTATGAAAATGTTAAAGACCAAGAACGGATACTAAAAAGAAAACAAGAACTACAAAAAAACATTATCAACGCATCATTTACCAACCTAATTAATAATTAATATGACAAATCAAAAATACACTCAAGAAGATCTAAACAAAATCCTTTGGCAAGCGGCGGATTCTTCTCGTATACAAGTCGACGCAGGAGTTTATAAAGACTACGTACTTGCAATGCTTTTCTTTAAATACTTGAGCGACCTTTCAAAAAAGAAGCGGAATGAATACAAAGAACGTTTTGGTAATGATGAAAAACGTACCGAAGAAAAAATGAAGCTCGATCGCTTCTATCTTCCTCCAAAGTCGTCCTTTGACTATATCTACTCTATTCTTGAACAAGACAATCTCGGTGAAGAAATAAACAAAGCACTTCATCGTATTGAAGATGCTAACAAAGAAAAACTTGATGGTGTGTTTTCTGTAGACTTCAATTCTGAATCAACTTTAGGAAAACTTGCAGAGAGAAATAAAATGCTTCGCCACTTAGTACAAGATTTTGCAAAGATGGATCTTTCTGATGTCAAAGATGACATCATCGGAAACTCTTACATGTACATGATTGAACGCTTTGGAGCTGACGCAGGTAAAAAAGCTGGGGAATTCTTCACTGTGCGTAATGTTGCGCAACTTGTTGCAAAGCTTGCAGAGCCAAAATCAGGGGCACGTATTTGTGACCCGTGTTGTGGATCAGGAGGTCTTCTACTCCTTGCGGGTGAAGAGGTAGAAAAACTAGGGTCAAAAAACTATGCTCTTTACGGTCAAGAATCTACAGGTTCAACTTACCAACTCGCTCGTATGAACATGTTTCTCCATGGAAAAGACTCTGCCAGACTTGAATGGGGTGATACATTAAACAATCCTCTCCTTGTAGAGAATGATCACTTGATGAAGTTCGACACCATCGTTGCAAACCCTCCATTTTCTCTTAAAAAATGGGGTGCTGAACATGCAGAAGCTGATAAGTATAAACGCTTCTGGCGTGGTGTTCCACCAAAAGACAAAGGAGACTTTGCTTTTATCACACACATGGTGGAAACACTTAAACCAAAGACTGGTCGCATGGCAGTTATTGTCCCTCATGGTGTTCTCTTCCGAGGTGGTGCTGAAGGTAAAATACGTGAACAACTGCTAAAAGAAAACCTTATTGAAGCAGTTATCGGACTACCTGCAGGACTTTTCCAGACAACTGGAATTCCTGTTGCTGTCCTTGTTATTGACCGATCACGCGAGAAAGGTGGAGAAAATGAAAACAAGAAAGATGTGTTCTTTATAGAAGCGTCAAAAGAATACAAATCTGCTAAAGCACAGAGTGTGCTTACTGAAGAAAACATTGAAAAAATCTACTCTACATATAAGTCTAGAAAAGATGCAGAGAAATTTGCTCGTAAGGTTTCTCTAAAGGAAATTGAAGAGAATGATTTTAATCTAAACATCACTCGCTATGTGGATACGTTCACAGAAGAAGCGCCGGTAGACATCAAGTCAAATCTTAAAGAACTTGCTGAACTTGAGCCTGAACTCGCAAAGCTTGAAAAACAAATGGTCGTATATTTAAAGGAATTAGGAATTAAATAATATGAAAATTACTTCGCTTGAAATTAAAGATTTTCCACCAATAAAAAATCTTAAAATGGAAGGACTTGGCGATATTGTTATAATCGCCGGAGCCAATGGATCAGGTAAAAGCCGACTAAAAGAAGCAATTGTTAGTACTTTGCAAGGAGGTAGTCAGATGTCACTATCTATTATTGCCACCAGAGAAAAGGAACGAGAAGATTTCGGAGCAGATTCTATCGTAACAGCTCAGGGACAACAAAACCAAAAGCTTAATGAGTATATGCGTAAACGTCGATACGGACGTGGGTTATATGTAGGTTCTCTTGTCCAAATTGATTCTCATAGAAATATACAAACTACTCAATATCAACAAGTTAGTTGGCAAGTATCTGATCCTGATGATGCAGACACTCCAAGTAATTTTTACTATCAGAATTTTACAAATCGCTGGCAAGATTTTATGAACTACATACATCAAAAAGTTGCCGCATATCAAAATCAACTAGCAACTGAAGTTATAAATGGGACAAATATCACAGCTCAAACAATAAAAGAAAAGTTGCCACACCCACTTGAAAAATATAAAGATATTTTTAGTAATCTTTTGCCTGGAAAAAAACTTTTAGACATAAACCCTGCTTCACCTCGAGAATTTCAATACCAAGATTCTAGTGGAACAACCCTTTCTTTTAACTCTCTTAGTTCAGGAGAACAAGAAGTGGTTAAGGTTTTATTTGATGTCGCCAGAAAAGATATAAAAGATTCAGTAATCATAGTTGATGAGCCAGAGCTACACTTACATCCAACATTAACATTTAAATTAATTGAAGCTCTAAAAACTGTTGGCGATCATTCTAATCAGTTCATATTTCTAACACACTCTGCAGATCTTATATCAACATATTACTCTACTGGAAATGTTTATTTTATCGATTCTGAACAAACTGGAGCTAATCAAGCTCATAGATTGAGCGATTTAAATCATAGTCACAAAGAACTGGTTGATCTAATTGGAGAAAATTTAGGATTATTTGCTGTGGGCAAAAAATTAGTTTTTGTTGAAGGTGAAGATTCTAGTATCGATAGATTAGTCTATCATTCGATAGCTCAAAAATATTTACCTGAAGCAAAGATAATACCAGTTGGCTCTGTCGAAAATTTAATAACACTCAATGCACTTGAGGAACAAATTCGAAATTCTATATTTGGTATTGATTTATATATGATTCGTGATAAAGATGGTTTATCTGCAACACAAATATCTCTCCTGGAGCAAGGTGGTAAAATCAAATGTCTAAAGAAGAGGCATATAGAAAATTATTTCCTTGACGCTGGAATACTCTTTAAGGTAGCAGAGAAGCTCTATCTTACAACAACAAGATCAGAAATAACTAAAAGACATATTGAGGAGCAACTAAAAAATATAGCTTTTGATCAGATAAAACTCAATTTACTTCAAAATACTAAAGAATACATTGCAACAAATCATAACTTTGATATACCTACGGTAAGGTCATTAGATACCAAAAATAGCGACACAGTCGTTAACGAATTTTCAAATGAAATTGTTGTTGTTTTGAACAGTTTAAGTTTATCTCTGTCAGAGGAAAAATTGAAAGATTGGATGAATCAGGAGAAGGATAGGCTGGAAGAATCGTTGAAAAATAACACTTGGAGTAGTGAGTTTCGCGGAAAGAATATTTTTTCTAAATTATGCAGTGATGTATTAGGAGAAGATAAAATAAAAATCAGACAAGCATATATTGACGTTGCTCTCACTGAAAAGACAGGCGTGTTTGATGATATAAAAAACATTCTGGAAAGCTTCCAATAATATGAAAACTAAACAATCACAAAAAAATACTTCAAACGAATGGCAACTTGTACCTGTCAGTGATATTTTTACTTTTGTAAAATCTTATGCATTTTCAAGAGATAATTTATCCAATGGGATTTTATCTGGTGACAAGATTGGAAACATTCATTATGGAGACATACACGCAACATTTACATCTAAAAATATCAATCTGTCTAAGGTTGAAATACCTCTTGTTAAAGAAGATGGTTTTAATCCGAAAAAGGAGCAGTTACTTAAGGATGGTGACATTGTTATGGCGGATGCCTCAGAAGATTATGACGGCATAGGTGTAACTGTCTCAATTCATGGTATCGGTAAGAACAAAGTTGTTGGCGGTCTTCACACTTTTGTTCTTAGAGATGAGAAAGGTAAAACTAGCGAATACTATCGCCAGTATATTTTCCTTAACAAAGAGATACGAAATAAACTTCAAAAAGTAGCGAATGGTGTATCTGTATACGGAATCTCCAAAACCGCACTATCAAAAGTAGAACTACCACTACCATCTCTTTCTGAACAAAACCGTATAGTTTCAGTTCTAGAAACATGGGATAACTTGATTGAAAAATTGGTAAGTAAAATTAATGTAAAAAAGCAATTAAAGATAAGTCTCATGCAAGGTTTGCTTACTGGTAAAGTTCGCTTACCTGGCTTTACTGATAAATGGAAGATTGTTAATCTTGGTGACATTTTAAAAGAAAGAAACGAGAGAGATGTAGAGTCAGAAAAACTATTGCTTTACTCCTTAACTATAGAAAATGGGGTTTGTCCAAAAGGAGAAAGATATGATCGTAGTTTTTTAGTTAAATCTGATTCAAAAGTTTATAAGAAAACTTACAAAAACGACATCGTTTATAACCCTGCAAATTTAAGATACGGAGCGATAGCCCATAATAAAAATGAAAATCCAGTTTTACTTTCTCCAATTTATCAAGTTCTTTTTGTTAAAGATGAAAAAGAAACAAACATTGATTTCATAGGACAACTACTCACGTGGGAAAGGCAGATAAGAAAAATGTCTGCATACGCAGAAGGAACATTGATTGAACGAATGGAAGTTAAAATAGATTCTTTTAAAACTATTCAGATTGATATTCCCGACAAAAAAGAACAAGATGCAATTGCAAATATCTTAAATACTGCCAGTAAAGAAATTGTTCTTTTAGAAGAAAAACTTTCGTTTATACAAGAACAAAAACGCTACCTTCTCAACAATCTAATTACTGGCACAATTCGTACACCAGAAACATTATCAACCAAATTAACTAAATAAATATATGTTAGAAAAAGTAAATTTTGATGAAGCACGACAGTCACAGCTCCCATTCATAGAGCTTCTCTTGAACATGGGTTACACATATATTTCTGCTGAAGAATCACTACGGCAACGCGGTGGTGATACTTCCAATTTCATTCTCTCTGATATCGCTGCAGAAAAATTGATGGAAATAAATGGATACGAGGTTGGTGGCACTGAATATAAATTCAGCGAAAAGGATGTGCGAGATGCAATTGATGAATTGGAACACATCCAATACGAAGGACTTATCGATACTGCTCAGAAGATCTACAACACCATCATGCCAACTAGTGGTGGCAAGACTATTAAGGTAAATCATGGAGGTAAAAAAGTATCAAAGAACTTTAGATTCATTGATTTTCAAAATCCAAAGAATAACTCATTCCATTTAACGGCTGAATTTATTGCGAGTGGTAAACAAAACATTCGTCCTGATATTGTATGTTTTATTAACGGTATTCCTTTCGCTGTTATTGAAAACAAGAAATCAGGAGTTGGTGTAGTTGAAGCGCTCAACCAAATGAATCGCAACCAAGGTCCTGAATATTGTCCAAAGCTCTATACCTATACCCAACTTCTTGTTGCTACGAATGGAAAAGATTTACAATATGGGACAACTGGAACTCCAAACAAGTTCTATGCGGTTTGGAAAGAAAAAGGTACAGATGAACAAGTGCTGAATGGAAAAATATCTAAGCTTATACAAAAAGAAATAGATGGGGAAATCTATAAGAAAGTACTGCAAGATTTGAATGGCTACACTGACGGTCATAAACAAAGGACCGATCGTCTACCAACGGAACAAGATCGTGGTGTAGTCTCTTTGTTTGAACCCTCAAGACTACTCGACTTAACAAAGAACTATATTCTCTTTGATGCGGGAGTGAAGAAGCTTTCTCGCTATCAGCAATACTTTGCTATTCACAAAATGCTCAAGCATGTAGAGGAGATTGATACAACTGAGCTAGGTATCACCCGACGCAAAGGAGGGCTTGTTTGGCACACTCAGGGTTCAGGTAAATCTCTAACTATGGTTATGTTTGTGAAAGCTCTCATTGAAGACCCGCACATTCTTAACCCTAGAGTAATCATTGTTACTGATCGTCGAGATTTGGATAAACAGATCAAAGACACTTTTAAAAACTGTAATCTCAAGAAAGAGGTCATTCAAGCGACAAGTGGTCAAAATCTTATTGATCTCATTAAGGAGAAAAACCTTTCTGTTATAACTACACTCGTACAAAAATTTGATTCTGCTGCAAAAAAAAGTGCAGGGTTTATTGATACCGATGAAAATATTTTTGTCCTTATTGATGAAGCACATCGTAGCCAAAATGGCGTAGCTAACTTTGAAATGGGTCGTATTATTCCGAATGCGTGTTACATCGGATTCACTGGTACTCCACTTATGAAAGACGAAAAAGAGAGTTGGAGAAAATTTGGTGGCTATATTGATAAATATACAATTGACGACGCTTTGGCGGATAATATCATTCTACCTCTTATTTATGAGGGACGTTATGTTGACCTTATTCAAAATGCTGAACAAATTGATAGACATATTGAAAGATTGACTCAAGATCTTAATGAAAAGCAAAAGAAAGAGTTACAAAGGTATGTTGGAAGTAAGATTATAAAAGATAACCCACAGAGGATAGTTGAAATATCATATGACATTGAACAGCATTTTATTACAAATTTCCAATACACAGGACTTAAAGCTCAGATAGTTGCTCCATCAAAATATTCAGCAATTTTATTTCAAAAATTCTTTGAAACACGTGGGAATATTCGTACTGCTGTAATTATTTCAGATGAACATGAGGACGGAGACGAAGGTAATCTGCATAAAAAAGAAGTAGTTGCCTACCTTGAAGGAGTTCGTAAGAATCATAGTAGTGTTGATAAATATGAAAAGGATGTTGTTGAAAGCTTTAAATATAATGATGACGGCATAGAGGTGATTATTGTCTGTGACAAACTCCTGACTGGCTTCGATGCACCTAGAAACACTGTACTTTATTTAGCAAAAGACTTACGTGATCATAATCTTCTACAAGCAATCGCTCGTGTAAATCGCTTGTTTGAAAATAAGAAAGAGAAGCCAAAGACGGCAGGATATATTATGGATTACTCTGAGAATGCCAAAAACATTGACACCGCAATGAAGCTTTTTGGTAATTATGATGAAAATGATGTTAAAGGAACTCTTATTGATGTCGCTGATAAGATTCATGAACTTGAACAAAGTTATTCATTAGTCCATGATTTATTTAAAGAGATAAAAGGTTCATCTGACGATGAGGTGTACTTGCAGTTTCTCTCTGATCAACCTAAACGGGAAACATTCTATAAAACACTTAATGCGTTCATTAAAAACCTGAGTGAATGTTTTGTCTTGCAAGATTTCGTACATGAGTTTAAACACCTCGACTTATACAAACGTGAATTGAAAAAATTTGCTGAACTTCGTAAGGCGGCTAGTTTACAATACGCAGACCGTGTTGACTTATTAGAATACAAGCAGTCACTTATCAATATTCTTGATAAATATGTAGATGCTCGTGGAGTTGAATTACTAACAAAACAAGTAAATATTACAGATAGAAAGCTTTTTGAAGAAGCTGTTGAAAATCTCGGATCTGATAAATCTAAAGCTGAGGCTATTGCCGCACAAACCCAAAAGACCATTACTGAGAAACTTGATACTGACCCAGAATTCTATGAGAAATTTTCTAAGAAAATCTCAGAGATTCTTGAAAAGATGCGACAAGGTAAACTTGCGGATATTGAAGCGTTGAAACAAATGAAGCTAATTCGTGACAACGTTGTGAACAAGAAAGATGAAAGTCTCCCAGAAAATATAGAGGCGAATAAAGGCTCTGATATTTTTTATCGTAACTTGCGATTTCAATTTGAGCATCTAAAGCTGAGTGAAGAATTATATATTTCTATAATTCTTGATATTTTTACAATCATTAAGAATGAGGCAATTGTTGACTGGTATAAGAACATGGATGTTAAACGTAAGATGCGAAACAGTATTGATGACTATCTCTATGATGTTGCTAAGGGTGAAAAATGTATTGAAATAGACAATGATCACATAAAAGCTGTAATTGATAATGTGATGTTGTTAGCAGAAAATAACTTTGATTTATTCGCTTAACCTTATGAAAGAATTTATATTTGGAACATTTGTATATGAATACCAACTTATAAAACAAGATCGTAAAACGCTGTCCCTGACTGTCACTCCAGACTTGCGTATTATCGTTAAGTCTCCAATACAAACTGATAATGAGAGAATAGAAAACTTCTTACAGAAGAAGTGGTTTTGGTTAGAAAAACAGCTTTCATTTTTCAAAAAGTATCAACGAAAGATTTACGAAAAAGAATATATTTCAGGAGAAGGATATTTATATCTTGGCAGACAATACAAACTAATCGTACGGAGTGGAAAAGAAGACCTTGTTTCATTAACAAGGGGGCTCCTAACTATTTACACAACAAAAGAGATTTCCAATAGCCGTCACAACAAAAAACTTATTGACTCATGGTTTGAGGTAAAAACAGAAAGTATTTTTCAAGACAGATTCAGAGAAATGTTAAATAAGTTTGAGTACAAAAATACTCCTATTCTCGCTATTCGAGAAATGAAGAAACGCTGGGGTAGTTTTCTCAACAAAGACAAAATATTTCTTAATCCAAAATTAATCCATACCTCAAAAGACTGTATTGACTACGTAATAGTTCACGAGCTTTGTCATTTGAAATATAAAAATCATAATACAAAGTTCTGGCAACTACTTGATGAAAAGTATCATAAATGGGACAGGGTTAAAGAGAAACTAGAAAGTTATCCAATCTAATAATCACTCTTCGATTCTTCTTCTCATGTCATCAAGAATTTCATCTTTGTACTTAAAGTATAGAGTTCCTTGGGGAGTGCGTGTGTAGTTGAGCAAATACTTTGCGGTATTAGATATTGAATCAATTTTCCCATTGTAGCTAATTTTATCATTTGGCATTACTTCCACTTGAATATTTGGATTCCTGGTAAAAGTTAATTTTTCTCCAATATTTATACCATAATTTTGAAAATGGAATCTAGATCTTCTTTCTTTAATCTCATCCACCTCTTCTTCTTGTTCTTTGCTTAATCCGTCATCCATCTGATATTCTTTTATTTCAATCCTCTTTAGAGCTAAAGTTGCCAGTTCTGGATTCATTTTGAAAAATTCTCTGTTGTCCCGAACTCTTCTATCTGCAAAGATAGAATGAAGCCAATCTTCTTCTTTTCTAGCATCCTCTACTTCCGCAGAATAATAAATTTCAAACGGTAGCGGAGTGCTGGTAACATCAAGTTGTTTTAACCTTTCACTTACAGTCTTGGTTGTATATCCAATTTTAATATAACCAGGCATGGCTTCATTTGTTAGAATATATACTATTTGTGACATGTTTTATATTATATATATTTTCTCATATAAATACCAATACTTCAGTATGCGACAAACTCAATATTCTGCATAGTCTATGCAAGGTTTTAGTTCTGCGTCATTAATATACATACAGAGTTATTTACCGTCCAAAGTGGACTCTGACAAATATATATGAAAGAACAAACAATAGGTCAAATTGAAAACAATATTGTATTTACAGAAGATATTGTTAAATACGTACTTTATGCAAGAAAAAGTACAGAATCTGACGAATTACAAGCACTTTCAATTGATTCCCAAATCAAAGAAATGTTGCAATTAGCAGAACGAGAAAAACTAAATATAGTAGAAATTAAAAGAGAAGCACACAGTGCCAAAGCTTCCGGACAAAGACCAGTCTTTCAAGAGATTTTAACAGATTTAAGAAGTGGCAAATATACAGGAATTCTTACTTGGGCACCAGATAGATTAAGTAGAAACGCAGGTGACTTAGGGTCACTTGTAGATTTAATGGATCAAAAGAAATTAGTACATATTCAAACTTTTACTCAAAAGTTTACCAATGATCCAAGCCAAAAATTTCTACTCATGATTTTGTGTAGTCAGGCAAAATTAGAAAATGATAATAAAGGAATTAGTGTAAAAAGGGGGTTAAGAGCTAAGGTTGATATGGGGCTTTGGCCTTGTAGACCACCAACAGGATATTTGCCTTCTAGAAGAACAGATAAAAAAGGTTTTGCTGAACTTGATACAGAACGTTCTCAGGTCATAAAACAAGTTTTTGAAAAGATTGGTTATGACAATTGGTCAGGTATGAAAACATATGACTGGCTAACTAATGAAATTAAATTTTTACCAGAAACCGGAGTACCACTCAGTATGGGGAATTTTTACAGACTGTTAGAAAGAACATTTTATTATGGAGTGTTTGAATTTCCGGCAGGAAGTGGCAAGTGGTATAAAGGTGCCCACGAACCAATAATTTCCAAAGAGCTTTACGATTTAGTACAAAAAAATATACAAGATAATAGTTTAGAAAAGAAAAACAAATTCAAAGAATTTGCTTTTACCAGATTAATAAATTGTGGAATCTGCGGATCTGGTATAACTGC
Organism: uncultured Candidatus Saccharibacteria bacterium; assembly: GCA_964391935.1. Lineage (GTDB taxonomy): Bacteria > Patescibacteriota > Minisyncoccia > Phycocordibacterales > UBA5272 > JBBQKQ01. The sequence goes on from CAYMOA010000003.1 coordinate 21,081, forward strand.
AGATGAAAAATTTAAAAAGTTAAAAGGAGGAGGTACCAATAGACATGTTTACTACAAATGTACCAAATCGAGAGATATGAATTGTAAAAATGAAAATTTAAATGAGAACGAATTAATTTTACAATTATTTAACATGATCGATAAACTAGATTTAAACAAAGTAGCCCTTCAAGAAAAAATTCACGATGAAGTAAAAAGATTTAAAAACTTCCAATCTCGACTTTTAAAAACTAAAGTCCCAATAGTTATTAAAGAAGTGGATGTAAAAGATTATGTGAAATTTATTTTAGATGATGGGGAAGATAGTGAGAAAAGAGAAATCCTAAGTTGTTTCAAAAACAGACTCATTGTTAAAAACAAAGAAATTTCTTTTGTTTAAATTATTTTAATACTTAAAACAAAAAAGTCAGATAAAACTGACTTTTTTGTTTGTCGCAAATACCTGTTTTGAAAGGTCATTTTCTGACCCTTCTCGGGGTATCTGCTGAAGGTGACCCTACGGAGAATCGAACTCCGCTTCCATCCTTGAGAAGGATGTGTCCTAACCGATAGACGATAGGGCCTGATGTTTGCAATCTTAACATATTTTCCTAGGTTTTTCCACAAATATAAATTACACAAAGTTTTTTTCTGTTACACTGGAAACAAATGAGACATACTCAAATTTTTATAATTCTTTTTTCTGTAGTCATATGTTTACCTATTTATGTTATTGCAGCAACCTCCGCAACTCCTGTCGAAGGTGGGGAAGTTATAAAAATAAATAAAAAATGTGTTGGTACAGCAGATGCAAAAGACAAAACTAAAAATATTCGTTTTGGAAAATGTGAATTTGTATCTGTAATTTCTCAGGTAAATGGTGAAAAAATAATTTTAGATTGCGATCCTCATGAATGTGACAAAGCAAGGGTAAAAAGTAAATATGTGGAACAAACAAATAACTTTAACGACGAAGAAAAAGTTAGATGTATAAAATTTATAAGAGAAAAAGGTAAGATTAAATGCGTAACCGAAGATAATGAAGTCGCAACCAAGAATCCTAAAACACCTTTAAAATTCGCCGATGCAGCTGTAGATTCTAATGAAAATCAAGCTCCAAAAAAACCAACACCCATTTTTGATAATGAACCAGCATTTCCAGGCATGAGAGAGATTCAGCTTAAGGATGGGACAACCTGCTCTGGATTCTCCTGTTTAAAAAATCCAGCATATTTAAAACAGTTTTGTCCTGACTTTGGTAAACATTCCAAAACTTGCGCAGCTAGTTAAAAATATGAAAAAAATTATTATTCTTTTTTTTGCTAATACTTTATTTATATCACTGGTTTTTGCAAGTGGGAATCAGATTTCATCAAAAATGGTTTTAGAAATGAAATATGGAAAAACAAATGAGAGTGTCAAGGTTTTACAGCAGACTTTATATGATTTTGGTTATTTCCAAAGTGATGCAGAAGATCCTGAGTTCTCAGGCAAATTTGATAAAGAGCTACGGGATGCAGTTATTGATTTTCAAAAAAGTAATGAACTCAAGGTAACAGGAGAGATTAATCTTGAAACGTACAAAACACTTAATGAGTTTCTAACTTTTAGTTCTGACCAAGAGCAAGAAGAAATAAATAAAAATAATTTTATAGATGATACTTCTGATCTAAATAGTTACAAAAGTGACGTCGTTGATACTTATAATGATTCTAGTATTTTCTCATACTATAGTAATTTGTCAGGTCTTTCACTGGTAAAAAATGTGATAAATAATGTTTTTAGCTCAAAAAAAGAATTTGATATTTTTGATTGTTTTCTCGATCCGGTATGTTCACATATAAAATAATTATGAAAAAA
>CAYMOA010000003.1:23019-38911 GCA_964391935.1 uncultured Candidatus Saccharibacteria bacterium
GCTGACAATTATTTATCTAATTTATTAAATAATATTCTTTTACAAAAGATAGATCAAGGCGAAGGTGATGTCGAGTCACTTTCTAAACCTCGTTATACCCAACAAAAAAAGAGTGGACAATTTTTAGAAGAAGGTGAAGAGTCCTTGGCTGTAAAAGCTTGGCAAACTTATTTAAAAGAAAAAGATCTATATAAAGGAGAAATTGATGGAAAGTTTGGCCCGGAAACAGTGGCGGCTACAAAAAAATTCCAAGCTGATAATGGGGAAAATGTAACAGGCAAGTTGGATGGTGATACGGTAGCAGTTGCGAGAGGGAATGCGGAAGCTGAGTTAGGATTAAAAGATAGAATGTCGGAAGCTGCAGTCAGTGACGAAGGAACTTTAGCGGAACGTTTCCCAATTGAAAGTCAGGCTTACAAAGTGAATGATTCTTTGGATCGACTGGATAGTCTAGCAACAGAATTACAAAATTCTCCTGACAATACCTCTTTGCAGGAAGCCTACAAAAATACTGCAGATCAAGTTGCTGCTGAGATAAAAGAACTGGAAAATCTTGGTGGTGATGCTGATACTTTAGCACAGAGGGCAGATAATATTTTGGATGGGAATGATGTCTCAGGAAATACAGGGTCTTTAAATTTAGAGGAGGCAGAGAATTCCGGAGGATTAAAACTATTAACCCCCAGTGAAAATATTCAAACTTCAGATCCTGGCACTACTGACTTTAGTAAAGAAGGAGAGAACACATACTCACCAATTGATTGGACAAGTTTCGATAAATTAATTGAAGATACTAAAAAAATGATTGCAGAAATACAGCCCTTCACAGATAATGTAAAGACTGAAGCTGACCGTGGTCAAAAATTGGCAAAAGAGTTAGAAACTCCAGATGATAAAAAAGCAAAACCAGAACAGGGTATTAAAGTTACTGAAAAAAAACAGGGAAGAGTTTGTGATGAAAATAATGATAATAAATTTGATAAGAATAAAGAGAAGTGTGATGAAATTGTAGTTAAAAGTGAAGTAAGTGGGGAAACTATAATTGTAAAAACAGAACCAGATCAAGAGACAGATGCAGTAGCAGGAGCAAAGACTGTCCAGAATGACAAAATTAAAATTTTAACGGTTCCTGTTAAAGTTTGCGATGCTAAAAATATAGATCAAAAAGGAAATTGTACAAAACCAGAATTGCCAGCCACTGCTAGCGAAGTTCCAGGTGCAGATATAAAATTTGTACCACAGTTATCTGAAACAGCTAAAAATACAATGATGGATAAATTACCTGCTGCACCACCACAAACTGCAGCGGCAGAGTAGTTTTAAAGTATTTTTTTTATTTTATTGTATACTCTTTTTTATATGAGCCTAATAAAAAATATACAAAAAATATTTTCTCAAAGTGAAGAAATTTTTGAAAAAGAAATACAAACACTTCGCAAAAATAATTTAAAATCTAAAAAAGAAATAAAAATGCAAAAAGTAAAAGTAGCTGTAAATGGTTTTGGTAGAATTGGTCGAGCTTTTGTACGACAAGCATTTGAGATAGGAGAGTTAGAAATAGTTGCTATTAATGACTTGGGGAATATTGAAAACCTAGCATATTTGCTCAGATATGACACAGTTTATAAAAAAGCCAATTTTGAAATAGAAGTTCTCCCGGGTAAATTGAAGTTGTTTAATGAAAAAAGATCGATGGAAATTGTTTTTGTGTCCGAGAAAATACCAGAGAACTTACCTTGGGGGAAACTAGGAGTTGACGTTGTAGTAGAGTCCACTGGTTTATTTACAAAATTTGCCGATGCTAAAGTTCATATAGAAAAAGCTGGTGCCAAAAAAGTTGTCATATCAGCTCCTGCAAAAGATGAGCCGTCAAATATAAATGAGGCAACTGTACTCATGGGTATTAATCAGGAAAAATTGAAAAATTGTACGATAACTTCCAATGCTTCTTGTACAACCAATGCAGCTTCACCACTTATTTCTATTCTAGATGAAAATTTTGGCATTGAAAAAGCTTTATTATCTACCACACATGGATACACTGCTTCTCAAGCCCTGGTTGATGCACCGAGTAAAAAAGATTTTCGTGAGGGTCGTGCTGCAGCCCAAAATATTGTTCCTAGTTCTACAGGTGCGGCGATTGCTGTAACTAAAGCTTTTCCAAAATTAGAAAACCTGTTCGATGGTATATCACTGCGTGTACCTGTACCGGCTGGGTCTATTGTTGATGTAACTTTTATTTCCAAGAAAAATACAACAGCCGAAGAGGTGAATGAAGTTTTAAAAAAAGCGAGTAAAGATAAAAAATGGGAGGGAATATTTACGGTGACAGAAGAGGACTTGGTGTCGAGCGATATATTAGGAGAGCCATACGCAAGTATTGCTGATTTGCAATTCACGCGAGTAGTAGGCGGGAACTTAATAAAAGTTTTGGCTTGGTATGATAACGAGAGTGGTTACACTCGCACTCTGATCAAACATGTTTTAGAGATCGGACAATAGTTTAATTGTATTGGTTGGCGCTATCCCTCCCCTATTTATAGGGGAGGTTAGGAGGGGTATTTTATATGAAAATAATTTCAAACAAGCCAGAATTTAAAAGCAGAAGAAAGTATTTACGGAATAATTGTACTAATGCAGAACAGCTTTTATGGAATAGTTTATCAGGTAGGAAACTAAAAAATTGTAAATTTAGAAGACAACATGGGTTTGGTTTGTATATTGTAGATTTTTATTGTAGCGAAAAACATTTAGTAATTGAAGTTGATGGGGATTCTCATTTTACTAAAGAGGGTAAAGAGTATGATGCTCAAAGGTCTTTATATTTAGAAAATCTTAATTTGAAAGTAGTTAGATTTTGCAATGATGAAATATTCCATGATTTGGAAAATGTTTTAAAGAAAATACTGCTGCATTTAGATACCCCTCCTAACCTCCCCTATAAATAGGGGAGGAATAGTGCAAAAGCACAACTTATTTATTTTAATACCTAGCCTTATACTGTCCATTACTTTCTTCTTCTAGAGAAGTCTGCAAGTTACCACTCGGTGAGTCGTCGATAGGTAGTTGGCGGATGCGCATTATTTCTTCTTGAGTTAGTGGCTGATCTTCATCGATTGGTTGAGTTGGGGTAGGTGTTGTTTCTACTGGGACATTATCGGTATTTTCTTCTGGCGGAACTGCCTCTTCTTCTGGCACAGTTTCCTCAGGAACAGTCACCTCGGCAATCTCATTTACAATATCAAACTCAGTTGTCGAGGCGGTACCAGTTTTCTTTTGCACCAGTCCGTCATAACTAAAACCGAGTGCGTTTTTCGCTTCTCCAGTCAGAGAAATATTTGCATCAGCCGTTTTTTTGGTGGTTTCTCCGTCGAGAGCGATTTTGCTGGCGAGCTCTCCCTCGGCAACTTTGGCCTTTGTGTAGAGAGAATACCCGATAACCAAAACAATCACGAGCGCCAATATGACTGCACCAGCAATCACAATTTTTTGAGTTAGATCTGCACCTTTATCCATAATATTTTTAGTATATGATAGACTTGCAAATATGCAAATATTTCTGAGCAGTGACCATGCAGGATTTTTCTTAAAAGAGAAAATAAAAGAAGATTTTAAGAATAGAGGTTTTTTAGTAGAAGACTTTGGAGCAGAAAAATATAATGAGCTGGACAATTTTCCTGATTTTATCGCACCTTGTGTAAAGAAATATTTAGAAAAAACCAATGGTGATGTAAAGAGGGGAGTCGCTATAATTTTTGGTGGGAGCGGTACCGGAGAAGCCATTCTTGCAAATAAATACAAAGGTGCAAAAGCAGTTGTCTATAATGGAAATAGTTTAGAAATTGTAAAATTTGCAAGGTTGCATAATAATGCCAATATTTTATCTATCGGGGCAAGATTTGTAAAAGAAGAAGAGGCGCAAGATGCCATAAAAATATTTATGACTACTCAGTTCGAAGGAGGTAAATATGCCAAGAGGATGCTCACAGTGGATATGTTATAATTTTCATTAATTATGAAAGAAAAAATTGTACCAAGTGCACCATTTAAAAATTACGGAGAAATAGAAATACTTGCTCAAAAAGTTTCTGGTAATTTAAAGAAAATTCAAATAGATGTTTGTGATGGAAAATTTGTAAAAAATGTTTCTTGGCCATTTACAGATTACTCTAAAACTGACTTTGCCAAACTTATTGAAAAACCAGACCTAGACGTTTATTTACCATCTTGGGAAAGTGTGAACTATTCTGTCGATTTGATGGTAGAGAACCCAGAAAAATATATAGAAAGTTTTGTGGCTTATGGTATAGATGAGGTAGTAGTACATTATAGGAGTTTAAAAAACGTGCAGGAACAGTTTGAAAAAATAGTTTCCCTGTGTGAACAATTTAACCTGAGTTTAGTTGTTGCTGTTGATGTAAAAACTGATATGAAAGTTTTTCTAAAATTTGCAAAAGAAAGTCTTGTGAAAATAAATTCTTTCCAAGTTATGGGAATAGAAAATATTGGTTTGCAAGGTCAAGAGTTTGCAGAGGAAAGTTTAGAGATTGTAAAAACTTTAAAGAAAAATTTTCCAGATAAAAAAGTCCAATTTGATGGAGCCATAAATGAGGAAACGATGGAAGAGATAAAAGATGCGGGGGTAGATATTTTTTGTGTTGGCTCATTTTTGACCAAAGCATTTGATTTTGAAGAAAATCTATCTTATTTAAAAAAAGTTTTACATAATTAAAGTCTCATAAATATTTTAGTGAAGAATAAAAAATATGATAGAATACTAATATTCGAGTGCAAAACTCGCCCACTACTTTTCGGCTCCCCCCTAAAGTGTGGGCGAGTTTTGTTTTCTACTGGTGGCTTTTGCAGTATTTTAATAAAATGTTGGCGATTTTTTCGGAGGCATCAAACTTGGCACTCTCGCGTGCAGAAGCAGACATGCGTGCCAGATTTTTATTATCTTGCAAAAGTTTTAATATTTCATTTTGCAAAATGTGGGGAGTTAGATTTTTTTCTTCTATCACTATCGAGGCTCCACGACGCATAGAGGCAAAAGCATTGGACGTTTGGTCACGGCTGACTTCTTCTGTGATAGGGATGAGAATAGTTGGCACGCCCCACATAAAAGTTTCTAATATCTGTGATCCGGCGCGCATGATAATGAGGGAAGAATTCTCATAAATCTCGCGCATTTGTGGCTCGGTAAAAAATCCCTGACAAAAATAATTATTTTTATTTTCTGTCTTTTCTAATAATTTATCTGTCGTTTCTTTTACTGTTTTATAATTATCTGTTCCAGATTGGTGGATGACTTGGGCAAAGGGAAGTATTTGAGGCAGTGCTGCCATCACAGATTCGTTGATATTTTGTGAACCTTGTGAGCCACCGAGGATAGAAATGAGGGGGAGGGATTTATTAATAAAGGGAAATTGTTTTTGCTGAGCTTCTTTTTTGTACATCGGGTTGAGGACTTTTCTGGTTGGCACACCAGTCTCCATTATTTTTTCTTCGGTTATGCGAGCATTATTTAAAAAATATTTTGCACCCTCGGTCCAGCCAACCGCAACCAATTTAGAATATTTTGCAAACTTTAATGAAACTCTACCAGGTACAGTGTCCGAGTCATGTTCCACAACAGGGATTTGTAAAATCCTGGCAGCGAACAATACGGGATAAGCTGTAAAGCCACCTTTGGAAAAAATAACATCAGGATAATAAATAGGGAGTTTGATCATAGACCAAAACAATCCCCGAACAATTTTAAAAATATCAAAATAATTTTGGATAGAAGAGTAAACTCGATTTTTACCAGCGGGGATATTTACATATTTGATGTTTAGATTTTTTAAATATTCTTCATTATATTTTTCCGGTCCAAAATAATATAAATGCAAATCCTCTTGCTTGTATTTTTCACGCAAAATTTCGGCTACCGCCATCAGTGGATAAAAATGTCCACCCGTCCCACCACCAACTAATCCTATTCTCATATTTTCAAGTATAATTGATTTTTCGTTTTAATGGAAATATTTGCGTGAGCCGAGTTGAGAGCAGAGGCCAAGCATACCCATGGTAATAATAATACTTGTTGAGCCGTGGGAAATAAGGGGTAGTGGGACACCTGTAAAAGGTATAGCTCCCGAGGCCGAGCCGGCATTTAAAAAAGTTTGGGTGAGCAAAATCATGGCAGTACCGGCGAGGACTCCTTTGGGGAATGGGTCACGCAACGGAAAAGATAAATACAGTAAGCGAAGAGCAAGAGCAAGAACTAAAAATAAAATAATAGTTGTCCCCATAAAACCAAACTCCTCACCCACAACAGCAAATATCGAGTCTCCGCTCGGTTCAGGCAGGAAATGATATTTTTGTGTACTTTTTCCATAACCATCACCCCATATGCCACCAGACCCCAGAGATATTTTAGTTTGGTTTGCTTGGAAGTTTTGATCAGATGTATTTTTTTCTGGCGAAAGGAAAGTATTTACACGCTCCTTGGCATGAGGGTAGTAAGTATAAAAACCAAAAAAAATCGGGAGGGAAATTAAAATAATTATCAAAACATCTTTGAACTTGGCATTGATCAAAAAAAATACTCCGAAAATACCTGCGAGGATAATAGTAGAAGTCCCGAGGTCTGGCTCTTTTAAAATTAAAAAAACAAAACTAGCGACAACAAGTGCGGGTAATATTCTATATCGCCAGTCATGAGAAAGATTGTGAAAATAACTGTAGAATGCAGAAAGAACGAGTACAGCAGAATATTTTAAAATCTCACTCGGCTGGAAGGTCAGCCCAAATAAAGTTATCCATCTCTTGGCTCCACCATGTTCAAAACCTATTCCAGGCACAAAAACTAGGAGGCATAGAACAACTCCAGCTAAAAATAAAAAAGGAGAAATATTTTTAAAAAAATTGCTGGGGAAAAGTGTTCCTAAGAAAAAAGATAGAGAGCCGAGGAGTATCCCAAAAAGAAATTGGTTCTGGACTGCATTGTAAAACTTTATTTCGTAGCGGGCGAGGACACCGAGAGAGGCGGAAAAGAAAATCGCAAAGCCAAAAAATAAAATTGTGAAGGTGAGGATAGTGATAAACGGGTCAAATTTTATATTTACTTTCCAAGCTTTTAGCATTGCTGCAGTTTAACAGATTACATCGAGCCTGCAAGAGCAATAAGTATTCCAAAATAGGCGCTCATGATTGCAATTATCCAATATCGCATCACGACAGTGTGACTAGCCATACCATTAGCCTGGAAATGGTGATGAACAGGAGCTACTAGAAAAAGTTTTTTCAAGAAAAACTTTTTCCAAAAAAGTTGTAAAAAAGATGATACAGGTCCAGATAGAAGTGGTAGGGCAATGATGGGTAGAACAAATATTTGGTTTGTGAGTATTGCAATAAGAGAAAGTGAGGTAGAGAGTGAAAGTAAACCAGTCTCAGAATTATAAAACTTGGCAGGCATAATGTTGTACCAGAGAAAAGCGGTGAGAGCTCCGACAACTGCAAAACAAAAAGCTGCGATATTTATTTGGTTCTGAGCGATAGCGATTATCCCGTAAGAGGCAAATGCAATAGCAAAAAGACCTCCTGATAAACCATCTATCCCGTCTATCACTGACACGGCGGACATGGCAACTGTTAATATTACAATGAGCGGAACGATTAAAAATCCTAGATAAATTAATCCTAAAAATGGTACAAAGACTACAGTAAAAGCAAGCTTTACATAAAACCACCAAGCGATAAATAGTGACAAGAAAAATACTGTGAGCAAACGCCATTTAAATGACAATCCTTTTTCTCCGATTAGAAAAACATTTTTTCCACAAGTTGAGATGTCGTCTATTGCGCCAAGAACCCCAGCAAAAACCATCCCAAAAATTATCAACCAAGTTTGGTTACGAGAGACAAAGTCAATTTTATTTATAAAGGGTATACTTTCTGAAAGTAACCAAAACACACTCGCCACGACGAATACTGAAAACCAGATAATCACTCCACCCATGCGTGGGATCCTTTTGTTTTCATCATTGTGGAGTCTAGAAGTTATCTCGGCAACTTGTCCGTCAGTTGTAGTGATCACACTTTTCTTTTTCCACATCTCTTGTTTTATTAGGTATTTGATATATATAGGGGCGATGGTGTAGGCGATAGAAAAAGTAGCAATAGAGGCAAGTAAAATTTTGATAGTATTGATTGTCATGTTGGGGAGGATTATACCATAACTCTTTTATATAATTAAAAATGTAATATACTAATTTATATGCAACAGTTTACTCCTGATTCTAAAATAAAACTTCCTAAAACAGAAAGTAAAGAATTTAAGAATGAAGACTATCAACATTTTTCTGATGTGTGTAAAGAGGTATCTGATCAAATAGTGGAATTGCTTTTCATTAAAAAAGAGTTGGTTATAAAAGATGAGGAGGACTTTGAAAATAGATTTAAAGAATTAATTGATAAATATTTACAAGAAAAATACAAAGTCGATGAAAGGGCTAAAAAAATATGTGAGAAAGTTATTAGAGAAGCATATTTAGGAGAAGAGTCAGATTTGAAGGTCATAATAGAAGGCTATATTTCAAGAAATATGAAAGAACAATCAGAAGTTTTAGTCGGTGAAGTTTCGAAGTTTATTTCTGATGCTCAGGAAAATTGGGTGAAAATTTCAGAAATAATAAAAGAATCTCAGCTACCTTCAAGTATTACCAATTTTATTTTAGCTGACAATGCTAATAAGGTATTAGAAAATTCTAACAGTACTCCAAATGAGATTAAAAAGGCACAATTTATTGTAGAAAGAATGTTAAGAACAGGTAAAAGTTCTTATTTCTATGGACTCGAATATGATGGAGGTAAACCATCATTATTATGGCAAGTTGATAAGCTTGCTGAAAGTGAAAACAAGGATAGTGAAAACAAAGATATTGCTGAATCTGGATCTAGATATGTTCCAGAAAGTGATCTTGAAAAAGACGAAGAGATATCAGAAGATATATATTTCTATAGCCTTAATGATCTTATGTTTAGGGATTTTAATTTTGACACTCTCGTTGGTGAGTCTTTAACCGATGAAGATTTTAATCTTTTTACAGTCGGACAAGTAGAACACACTACTGATAAAAAGAAAGCTGCCAGTATTTTTGATAAAAATCAAGAGAGAAAAGCTTTCGAGAAACTAAAATTGATATTTAGTGAAATTCTGAGTAAAAACAAACATTTAGTCCTGAAAATTTACGGAATTCATAATCCCTCAATAAAAAAAGAAAAGCAAATAAATTCTGTAGTATTAGACATGGTTGCTAAAAATATGTGTGAATTATTAAGGAAATTAATTGCAGGCAAACTAGGTCAAAATAACTTTGAGATTACAAATTTTCTGAGACAAAAATCTGTTGACCCTAAGTTAAAATTTAAAGCAATGTATATGTGTCTGTTGAGAATTTTACTAAATGATAATGAAGATTATTTAGATGCTTATTATGACTACCATCATTCTGCAGGTTTAAGAGGTGTGGTCTATAAGTTAATTGCCAGACAAACTATGCAAAAAAGTTCACCAGTTCGATTCGTTGAGTCTTTTTCTCTTCCTTTTCAAGCATATGTTCGATCATTTAGTATTGCAAATTTTGGGATGCAAGATGATAATTTATCTTTAATTAATAGTAAAAAGAAAAATGAGAGAGATGCAGTATTAAGGTACATATTAAATAAATACTTCATATATGGTAGCAAACCTAGAGCGGTTTTGTTGAATACAGCCTTTGATCATAATTTTGCAGTTAAATATAAAGATGTAAGTTTAGATATGTATTCAGATTCCATTAATCATGACAAATTAATTGGAATATTAATTGAAGAATTTATTTCTCATTATGAGATAGAAGGTAAAACGGATGTGGAAAAAGCTAACAATGCATTAAGAGCTTTTATAAGTTACAATGTTATATATGACGCAAGGACCTAGAGACCCTTTTGACTTTAATAAAGTAAAAGAAATTGCTGAAGAAAACGATCTAACTGGTGGTACTGTTTTAGATTTGGTAGCAACTGAATTTCCAGATTCGCAAGATGCCAAGGCTGAACCTATTTTTAAAGAAAAAATAATTGAGGAAAAACAAAATAAACCAAGAACAGCAAAAAAAATAGGCAGAGTTGCTATTTACCCCAACACTGAACCTGTGACTGAAGAGCAGGAAGATAAAAGAAAAAAAGCAAAAGTAGACAAAGAAAGACAAGATCAAACAGGGCAAAAAGAATCGGCTAAAATATTAGATTTTCAGAGTGCAAAAACAAAAGCAGAAGAAAAAAGAAAAGACGAGGAAAGGGCTCAAAAAATACTTTTAGAGGCACAGAGACAGAGTGACATTTCACAGAGACTAAGCAGTAATATTTTTCCTGGTGCTGAAAATCATTTGGATTATTTCAATGGTGGTAATACAAACATCACTATTCCTGCAGAATATGAGTTAGGAGAAAGTTATCAAGATAAAAGAGACCGAGAAGAAATCGAGCTTGAAGAGGCAAGACTTAGTGAACATTATGCGAGAAAGGAGTTAGAATTGTTAAGAAGCGAAAGAATAAAAAGAGAACAATTTGAAAGAGAAGAAAAATTAAGAACAACCCAACTTGGTGAGGAAGCGAGAAAGCTTGCTTTAACTGAGCACTCCAGAAAAGAAGGAGAAAAGTTGGCAGCAAAGAGGAAAAAACAAGAACTAAACCTATTAATTGCAAAATCGCGAAGTGTTAGAGAGAAGATTAAAGAGGATAAGCTAAAGCAAATACAAAAAGAAACAGAACAGAAGCAAGATGATGAGAATAATGAACTGATTGATTTGCTAAAAACACAAGGAAACCTGAAATTGAATTCTGGTTATGGATATTTAGAAGATCAGCAAAATATTAAAGAAAACCTAAAAATAGATCCTGGCACTCTCACTTCTGAAAAAGAATTATATGAAGCCTATAAATCAGACAAGATTACTTTGAAACAAGTTCGAATGAGGATAGTTGAGCTGCAAGAAGTTCGAGAAGAAAAGAAGTTTAAAGAATTTAGAGAAACAAATAAAGACCTAAGTTTGGAAAAAACATTTGATGAGGCATGTAACCTTTTAGGTTTATATGGGAATGATAAAGAAAGATTCCAAAAAACTCTTTGTGAATATCTGTACAAGAATAAAAAACTTGACGCGAGAGTAAAGGAGGAGTTAGAAAAGTTGGGATTATTCCCAAAAATAGAAAAAGCAAAGGAAGAATTATCAAGAAAAGTTAAATTGCTTGAAAACTTTGAAGTTACTGATGATTGGGGAGAGGTAAGTAAATTCTTGCAGCTGGAAATCGTGCCAAGATTATTCCGATTACCAAATTTTATTTACAACGAAAAAGATTTGGAAATGACTTTTTCTGACTATTTACAACCAGAAATAATTATAAAGTTAAATAGAATTTTCGATGCGAATATCGATAGACACAATCTGGAGTTAGCAGTGTTGGACATGAATAGGGAATTGCCTAATATTTACAAAAAAGTTGTACAAAGTTTTTCTGGAAATAAACAAATTGTAAGTAAAAAAGAAATAGAAAAGGCATTAGAAGAGGCTTTTAGTGAAAACTCAGTTTTTTCTGGAAATCAGGTCAGTGCAAAGTCTAAACTTGGTGACTTATTAATAGATGCAGAGTCTTTACTTGAGTTGAAAAGTAAAATGGATTGGAAAGTAGAATTTGATAAACATTTCTTTCAATCAAAGAAAAGTCTGTTTGATTACATGACAGATAAAGTCTTTGAAGTAGTTAATGAACAGGCAAATAGAAGAGCACTAGAAATACCCAATGTTATGGATGTAAAAATTTTCCTTGGAGATAAAAAGTTTTTTGATTTGATTAACAAGTCTTGGTCTAGCAAAAATTGGTTTCTTTTTAAAACACAAGTGTCAAATAAAATTTTGGAATTAAGAAAGGAAAAGGGGATAACCCATATTCGTGATGAAGATATTAACTACGATATAAGAATTGCAGAAGAAAGAGATAAATTTGCAAAAGTGTTGTTCTCTGAAAGGTAATAATTTTCCACAATACAAATAGCTTGTTTAGATATATACTCTGTTGTATGGTTAACAGATTTGGTTTTAAAGATCAGCAACAGCAACAGCGAAGAGATAGGCCTGAGAGAAGGGTTCCAACACCGGGTTTTACTACGCCACCTAAAATTAATGTTCAAGAAACAATGTCTGCCGACGCAGGAAGTTCTGTAGTTGAAGATGAAAAAGTACAAGAGAGAATTAATTATTCTGAGACAATAAAAGAAATATCCGACGCGATCCTGAACGAAGATATCAATAGGATTAATAAAACTGATCAAACTGAAGAAGGACAAAAATACCTACAAGAAACTTTAGAATTGTTAGATAATCCGGGGGAGATTAATAAATTGTTTGATGATGAATTAAAAAGTCGACTGACAAACACAGGAATCAATCTGGATAGTTGGGACGAATTTAGAAATTTCGAATTCATAAACTCTGAGAGAAATAGAGTCGTAAGTGAACTTAGAAAAATTGTAGAAAAAAAGATAAAAAGAATTGAGGAAAATAAAGTAGCAAGTAATAAAATAACTAGTCTCACTAGTTCTGTCCAAAACCAAGAATCAAGTGGGGATAATGCTCTTATCCCTGTTTATCCAGCTAGTGAGTTAGGAAAAGAGGACGACTTAACAGACAAACGCGAAAAGGCTAGAAGAGTATGGGCAGAAAAACTTAAGGAAGGGGCGACTCGTTTTTTATCTGACTCTGAAAAAATAATTGATGATCAAAATGATGTTGCTGCACTTAAGTCCATGTTGACTAATATTCAGGAGAGTACTTTGGATTCATATAAAAGAAGAGTGTTGAATGGAAACGATGCAGAATTAGATGAACAACAAAAGGAACTAATAAGTAAAATGTTTGAGGTACATAAAAATTTTTTGACAGAAAAATTGAATAAAAAAATTGAAAAAAAAGAAGGTAAGAAAAAGGAGAAAGAAGGTTTGAGTGAAGAGTATAAGAAAAAAGTAGATGAAGAGGTTGCAAAATTTGCTGAAACAAAGTTTGGGATTACTCCTGAAACAGAAGAAAAATTAAAAAAAGCAAAGCAAACAGAAGAACAATTTGCGCAAGTAGAGGGAATATATATTAAAAATGTATCTGATTATTTTGAGGCTGCTGGTCTGCCACTTAATACTAGTAATGATAAAGAAAATAAATATTTAAAAACTGAGAAAAATAAAGTTTTAGAGGAATATTATAAAAGTTTGAGAATAGAAAAAAGTGTGGTAGATACTAAAGTTAAAGTTGACGAAGAAGATAGATTTGATGATGATGGTGTAGGTATGGCTATTGGACAAAAACGTAAGGACAAAGACGAAAATTTTTCTCAAGGAGAATCAAAAACTCCGATAAAGAATCAATTAACCCCAGAACAAAGAGAAGCTGCGATACAGGCACAAATGCATAACCTCAGGAAGGGAGGAATTTTTAGTAGGATAGGTAATTGGTTTTCGAGTGAAGAAACTAAAAAGAAAAAAGAAAAGGAACTGAGAAGAAAAGCAGAAAGGATGGTGGATAGGAATATAAATGGAGGTCTGCCAGTGGGCTATAAGAGTAAAGGAGTTTTTGGAAGAATAGATGAAAGGCAATATATAAAAAACGAAGACAGAAAAATAAGAAGAGAAATGGACAGAGGAGGTGATATTTTAGCTTTGACTGAACAAAGAAAAAATTTATTAGAAATTGATGGACTTGCTAGATTAGATAAGAGATTGAGAAAAGCTGAGAGAAGTGAAAATATCAAAAGAATAAAAAAAGAAGTGTTAGAAAAACTGAATAGTGCTTTTACCACAAAAAATATAACCTACGCTGCACTGATAGCTGGTGGAGTAATTATAGGTATATGGGGTGCAGGTCCAGCAGCTATGGCTATAGCTGCAAAATATGGAACGGGAGCTGTCTTAACCAAAGCTATTGGTGGTGCTGCAGTTGGTGCAACAATTTCTGGATTTAAGAATGTTGGGGATCAGAGTTTAAGAAACGAACAAACAGAATTTAAGAGAAAAGAACTGTTGTATGAGACAGCTAAGGGTGGTGCTATCGGTGGTTTGTTTGGTGCGCTCATAGGTTGGCTTGCTACTCCTACCGGAAAAGAGGGTACTGGAATAAGTGCACTGCAAGGAGGTGGTGGTGAGGGTACTAGTGGTAGTAATATAGGAACAGGTACAGAAAAAGTAGCGGTTGGTGGTGTTGAAAAGGGTAGTTCAATTACTACTGGTGAGGTAGAGAAAGCAGGATCTGTAACTAAGGTGGCGGTTGAGTTTTCTCCATCAAATATTTCCTGGCAGCATATAGATTCTTCTGTAAGTGTTTGGGAAAAACTTATTTCAGATAAAGCAACACTAGTTGAGCTGGCAAAAAGTGCTGGTATAGAAGGTGCAGTTAATGGAAATCCTGATGAGCTTAGAAAAATTGCAGAATTTATTGATGCAAGTTTGAGATCAGAAACATTGGCTGGAAATATTGATAGAAATAGTATTTTGGAATTGAAAGATTTGCTTGGTTCATCAGGTAGAGGTGGGATTGACTCAGTCTTTAAAAATATTTCAGATGGTCAAATTTTGAGTAGTGAGAGAATAAAAGGCTTGGTAAAATTTATCTCTGAAAATGCAGATTTAAAAACAGGCCTGGAAAAAATATTAGGAAAATAAATTTATGAATGATATATATAAAAAAATAGATATAATATTGAAATCAAAATTTCCAACAGAGGAAATAAGAAATCAAGCAATAGACAAGATAGGAAAAATAGTGATTTTAGAATTAGTGGATGAAGTAATAGAAAGAATCCCAAATGAAACAGATAAGCAAGTCTATGCAGATGCAATAAATAATAGTGACATAAAGCAAGCTGAGAATATTTGTGAAAAATATGCAATAGACCAAGACGAAATCATTACCAGAATCGGTAAAAGTATAATCATTGATCTTTTTGAGAAAAGATAATTTTAATTATCCTTTAAAATCAGTGGGAGAAGTTTTACCAACTTTTGCATATCAGAAAATCTGCCTTCTTTTGTCGAGTGCATAACCACAATCACAAATGTTCTCCCTGGCTCTGGGGAAACTATTACCGCTAGGTTACCACCCGCTGTGTAGGTATATCCTGTTTTAGATGCGAGGATACCAAAAGTACTATTGATACCATGGTTAGTATTTTCGATAATATCCCAGCCGATATCGAGTTCATCAAACTTTGTAAACTCAAATACGTCACGGTAGTTTTCGTACATATAGGCAAAAACTTTAGCGATAGCCTCGGCACTACCAACATTACTAGCTGTACCGTCCCAGTTGTCGAGTCCTGTTAAGTTGGTTATATTTAAATTATTGATTCCTAGAGTATTTATTAAATTGTTAGAGTCAGATAACAAATCTTTTCCAAAAGAATAGGAATAGATGTAGCCAAGAGAGTCTGCGTCCTCGTTGGAAGATTGGATCAAAGCTTTTTGGATACGATATTTTGTTTCCTCTCGTATTTGTACATTATTCTTTTTGGCAGTGTCGAGAAGAGTACCCACAGTAATAACTTTTGTGAGAGAGGCAATAGGGAGGGGAGTACCTGCGTTCTGGCTACGGATTATTTTTTTATTATTTATATCATAGATCACAAAACTCTCAGCAAGGATATTTTCTTTTACGGTTTCGCTTTTTTTCTCGGGGATTATTTGAGAAATTTTTTCTAATCTTTCTTCTTCTGTATCTGCAAAAGCTTGGTTGCTATAGATCAAAATAGAATAAATAAGCAAAATAAAAAACCCAGCAACAATAGAGTAGAAAAAAAGCTTGGACTGTTCGGTTTTTATTTGCAT
>CAYMOA010000003.1:39011-41172 GCA_964391935.1 uncultured Candidatus Saccharibacteria bacterium
AGGTTGAGATAGCGTAAAGTTTCTGTAGTGGGGATATAGTACTTTCGGTTTTTTTCCTCTAGTTTTTCGATAATTCCTCTGGTTAAAAGGTTTTTAATACTGCGACTGGAGTCGACACCTCGGATAAAGTCTATCTCAGCCTTGGTTGTTTTGTTTTTATACAAAATAACCCCCAGGGTTTGTAGAGCTGACTCGGACAATTCACTTTTTAGTTCCTCGATCTTGTTTTTGTTAATCAGGGAATTGATCTCTTCCGATAGGGAAATTTCCAGGCTAGTTGTGTTTTGGATAAGTTTTAGATCGAGAACTGCCAACAAATTTTGTATTTCTAAAATATTTTTTTCCACTTCTTCTTTTTTAATATTCAAAAATTTCGCCAAGTCTTCCTTTTTCATCGAGCCACCTTCATATAAAAGTATTTGAATAATTTTTTTTGTAATTTCCATATATATTTTTAAATTCTCACAAAGTTATTTTTCATCACTTCTTTACCCTCTCTACGGGGGCTCCGACGAAGTTCTTCAAAAAAACTTTGTTCGATTTTTTCGAACCTATTCTCCTGAGATGAGTATATCAGAAAAGTTTTCTTCTTGGGTTACATCTATTTCCCCAATTTTTACCAGTTCGAGTACAGCCAGAAAAAGTATTACCACATTTCTTTTATTTTTCTCTCGCAATCTATCATCTCCCAAGTCACCCGAGGCATTGTTAAGATTCTTAAAATTGAGATTTTTAATTCTTTTGATCAGGGTGCGGACATGAGACAGAGCATCTTCGATTTTTAATGTTTTGTGAACTTTCACTTCTTTTTTCTCATCTTCTTTTGGTACAAGTTCTGACAATCTTTCTAAAACATAATTATGGAAAAATTTTAAATCCATCTGCGTTGAAGGTACAAATATCTGTCCAGAACTTTTATGCAGGACCGACGCATTTAAAAGAATTTTTCTAGACCAAACTTTTTCTAGAAATTTTACCCTTTCTTTTAATAGTGCAAAAGCTTGTAGTTGATTTTCTAGGATTTGTATATCTCGATCTTCTTCTTCTGTTAACTCGAGTTCTGGGATCAGGGTTTTGGATTTTAAAAGTATTAAAATAGAAGCAATAGAAATAAAGTGGGTAGTTTCGTCTTTGTCTAGACCTTGGAGAGAGCGAACGTGATTTATAAAATCTTCGGTTATATCTACTAAAGAAAACTCAGAAATAGAAAGTTTTCTTTCCTCGATCATTTCGTATAGGGTAGAAATAGGTCCCTCAAATTTTTCTGTCTTTATTTTGTGCCGCATTTAAAAAACAGTTTATCATTAAATCAAATAAATAAAAAAAGAAGAGCTGACAGGGTGTGCCAGAGTGTGTGGGTGACATTATAGAGGAGAATTTTCTGATTACGAAAAGCTTTAAAAGATATGTACCAAATCAGAATTACAAAAAAAGATATTATGACTAATGTATTGGTATAACTCCCAATATTTTCTAAATAAATTAAAATCAAAACAATTGCAGAAGTCCAATCAAGAATTCTAAAAATTTGTTGGTTTGGGAAAGAGTGATGAAAGAGAGAAAAAAAAGTAACTAGAAAAAATAAAGCGGAGAGAAGTGGTGAATTGTAGATGAAAAAATAAAATGCTGGGATAAGAAATGCAACACTAGAAAAAGTTACAAAGAAATCTTCTGAGTCAGAAAAAAGATTAGATCGACTTAACTCTGACTTTAACATTTCTATCTTTATCGATTTTTGGAAGTCTCACGATCAAAAGTCCATGTTTCTCAACCGCCTCCGCGTCATCAACTGCGATGTCATTAGGAAGTTCTACTGTGCGAGAAAACTGACCCCAATAAAGTTCTTGGACAATATAGTCATCTTGTTTTATGTGGGTGTTAGCTTCGCGTTTACCAGATACAGTTATTGAGTTATGAGTTGTGGCGATATGCAGGTCTTCTGGTTTGACCCCGGCTATCATAGCCTCGATAATTATTTCTTTTGGAGTTTCATAGACGTCAACAGAAAGTTCTCCCACACCAGACTCTTCTTCATCATAAACAACAGGACGTTTTCTGTCCTCATTGATACTTATTTCTTCTGCTTGCTCGTCTTTGGAATATCCAAATCTAGAAAATATATTCATGCTTGCAGTTTACAACTATATTTTCTATTTGACAA
>CAYMOA010000004.1:0-6719 GCA_964391935.1 uncultured Candidatus Saccharibacteria bacterium
TTTATCTCACACTAAAATTTACTTTTACTGTCGCTGTTATTTTTTTCTCAACACTACTTGTATCATACATACCATAATCGTCCACTGAAACAGAATTTTTCTGAGTTACCTGGAAAACGCCTGATGACAAAGAAGTAATATTCCCAACAGTTGCCCCACCTGCAGTCGCAACAGCATCAGCACGCTCGCGCGCATTTTTAGTAGCCTCAGCCAACATCTCCACTCTTATATCTTTTAACTTATTAAAATAATATTCTACCAAGTTCGAAGTTACGTTAGCACCTACAAGTTCTGTAGCTATCTTTGCAGAAACTTTCTGGATCATATCAACATCAACTGAGTCCACAATAATATTTTGGTTGGCAATTTGTCCTCGTACACCAATGCTACAATTTTCGTAACCTTGAGAAGAAAGCTCACATATAGGAGAAAGATTAGAAGTCTGCACTGTTATCTCCTCGTTTTTAATTCCATTTTTTAATAAATAATTTTTTACATTTTCTATAGACTTAGCAGAAAGTTTACTTGCCGCAAGACCTGCACCTTCGCCGTAACCACGCTCAGAAACAGAAACAGTCCACTTGGCTGTGTCGGATTTTACAAATCTTTCTGCTGTCCCGGTCACGGTTACGCTTTGATCTTTGTTGGCTATACTTGTAATCGCTCCACGTATATTAGTAGATACAACTAGCCCAGCCAAAACCAAAAATATTCCAAAAACAATTACTGGTGATAATAAATGGTTTTCTTTTAAGCTTTCAATTCCAAATAAATTTTTTAAATAATTTTTCATAATTTTTAAGAAACTTTCGTTTCTAAGACTTTTAATCTTGGTAGGATATTACTTCTAATAGTAGAGTCATGTTCATCAACAATTTCTGTTAAAGCTGTAGTTTGAGTCTGTCCACTTAAGAGGTCTTTAAACATTCCCTTAATGTCACTTATGCCAACTTCTAGAGGAATTACGGCATCACGAATTTTTTTGTCAACGGTATCGTTAAATGACTCTATCAACATTTTATTATTTTCCGCAAACATATCACCTATCCTAGTTTCTAAAGTAAGAATCCCAGAATCATCCAATCTTTTCTCTAATGTTAGAATTCCAGAATCATCCAATCTTTTTTCAAGTGTCAAAATTCCAGAGTCGTCTAACCTTTTCTCAAGTGTCAATATTCCTGATTCACTTAAAACCTCTACTAATATTTTTTTAATTTCTTTTTTATCCTCTTCTCTCATATTTTGTATATTATTAAAGTATATTGGATTTTAACTTTCTTTGCAATAAAATTATGATGATGAAAAAAACAAACAAGACAAAAGCCATCCACGGGAAAGTTATATGCCCATACTCGAAAAGAATTCTTTTTCCACAGTCGCCACCACTGGAAGGACATGGCAAGTGTGAGCCAAAACTCGCAGCCATCTGTAGCGTGTGATGATACAGTGAAAAGATTGCGCCTAATATAGAAAAATTTGTAATATATTTTAAAATTCCCTTTTGTTCGAGTTCTCTATTTGACCAAAGTGCAGTCGCAGAAATTATTACTATCCCATACATAAATATTCTCTCAAACCAACAAAGTGAACAAGGAACCTGTAAAAATATTTCTGAGTAAACCAAAGTCATAATTGATGCAAAGAGTGAGAAAAGAAAAATAAAAACTAATAAAAATTTATCAGACAATACATCTAGCCCAAACTTTTGAAAAATATTTTGTTTTGTAACATAAATATTTTCTAATAAAATTTCTCTAATTCTTTGAAATGCTCCCCTCTTTTGTAAAGAGGGGTTGGGGGTGATTTTTATTGATAAAATAATAAGTGAAAAAAGTTTTCCTAGCGCCGCAATCTCAAATATCAAAACTCCCGTCGCCACCCAAGAATTTAAAATAAGCATATTTTCTAACATGATTACATTATATTCTTTTTGTATTTTTATGCAAAATTATAAGAGCTCGCATCTCCACTTACCCAACTGGGGCAGGCGAGGACGCAAGCTCTTGCCAGCCACGGATTCTGTCCGTGGTTGGAACTTATTTATAATTCTAACATAATTTTTCCCTTTGACAAGCACCTGAAACACAAAAAGGAGCTGAGTGCTCCTTTTGTGAAAAATATATTAGTTTATTATCTACTAGTAGTTCGTAGAACTAGACAAGTGATTTGATTCGTCCCTGACGGGATATATCCGAAGACTCGCACCGTATCACCAACTTGGAAAGTGGTCATTGGTATCACACCCCAAGCATTGTTTAATAAAATTGTTGTTGCTCCTAGGTTTACAGTTGTGTTTGTATTCCCGATAGTTACAACTACACTTGTTGGCAATCCATTACTTGCAACACTTACCAATCTCCCTTGAAAAGTTTGTTTTGAACCATTGTTAACTACAGGAGTAGTTTGAGATGCTTTTGTAATATCTCTAACCAAAGTCGCCCGTAAAGAAAGTGATGAACCAGATAACATCACACCCTTTACGGTCACTTTATCACCCGCTGCAATATCTCCTAATTGGATAGTTCTTCCATTTCTCGCTTCTAATTTTGTATTTCCATCTAGGGTTACTGTCCAAGTCAAAGTGGCA
This sequence comes from uncultured Candidatus Saccharibacteria bacterium, assembly GCA_964391935.1. Taxonomy (GTDB): domain Bacteria; phylum Patescibacteriota; class Minisyncoccia; order Phycocordibacterales; family UBA5272; genus JBBQKQ01. Next base: position 2,588 of record CAYMOA010000004.1, read on the forward strand.
GAACCAAGAACAGAATTTACATAAACAGTATTCCCAGAAATAGAACTCACTGTAGCCCCTCTCATAACTACACTCCCATCATTTCCGATTTCTAGATTTGTACTTGCATCATTTTGATCTACATATACATTATAGTTATTTGTTTGAGAATTATTAGAATTGTTTTGATTAAAGTTTTTTGTCCAGTCCTGAACCTTGTTCTGAACATTCTTTATTGGTTGATAATAATTATTATTGTTGTTGTTTTGATAATTGTTATTTCTTTGTGCAAATGCTACTCCCGAAGACATAGCAAACGCCGTCACACCAAGAACACCTACAGACATTAATTTATTTATTTTCGTATTTTGCATACGAGTAGTGATACGCACCCACAGGCACCTACGTGACTACTTTTCCCCACTTCCCTGTGGGAAATTAATTTAATACACCTCGTCGTGAGTACAAAAAGTTTTAGTTGTTAGTATCTTTCTCATCTTTCTTTATTAAATTTAAAAAATAGTCTTCAACATTTTTTACCTCTACATTATTTTTCATTTCATGTTCAATATCACTCATAAAAGCCTCGCACTCTAAAAGAGTTCTATTTGCTTTGGAAACAACACCAGAGACCTCTGAATATGTTTCTTCTAAATTTTGTAAAACTGTTGCTTGGGTCATGTCTTTATTATACATTATATACAAAGACGTGCAATTCAAAAATTTTATACATCCAGGTTTGCGAATTTGGCGTTAGTTTGGATAAATGACTTACGAGCTGGAACATCGGTTCCCATCAACATATCAAAAACTTTGTCAGCACCCTCACCATCAGCAACTGTAACTTGTTTCAGTATTCTTTTCGTCGCATCCATTGTAGTCTCTTTTAACTCCTCTGGGTTCATTTCTCCGAGACCTTTATAACGTTGGATAGAAAATTTGGAGGCTTTAGTTTTACTTCCTTTTTCATCTTCTTCTCCCTCTTCACCATTTTGATCCTCAACATTGGCCTCAACCGCGTCAAGCATGGAAACATCTTGTCCCAATATTTTTGCTTTTTCCTCGTCAGTATAAGCATAGAAAATCTCTTTTCCTTTTTTTATTTTATAAAGTGGTGGTTGGGCAATATATACAAAACCTCCATCGAGAATAGCGCGGAAATATCTGTAAAATACAGTCAATAGAAGTGTACGGATGTGAGCTCCATCGACGTCGGCATCGGTAGCGATGATTATTTTATGATATCTCAATTTATTGACATCAAAAGTATCGCCTATTCCCACACCAAGAGCTACGATCAAATTTCTAACTTGTTCACTTGCAAGAACTTTATCTAAACGAGCACGCTCGATATTCAAAATTTTTCCACGAAGTGGTAGTATCGCCTGAGTTTTTCTATCACGCCCCATTTTTGCCGAACCACCCGCTGAGTCTCCCTCAACGATAAATATTTCTGACTCACTAGCATCTTTACTTTGGCAGTCTGCAAGTTTTCCTGGAAGAGAAAAACCTTCGAGTGCACCTTTACGGAGAACTGAGTCCTTGGCTGCCTTGGCTGCTTTACGAGAGCGAAGTGCAAGCATTGATTTCTCTATAATTGCTTTGGCTGCATCTGGGTCTTCTTCGAGAAAATAGTTAAATGCCTCACCAAAAACAGTAGCTACTGCACCTTGGGCTTCCATACTTCCGAGCTTGGCTTTGGTTTGACCTTCGAATTGGATTTCTGGAAGTTTTACTGACACAACTGCTGTTAGACCTTCCAATACATCGTCACCGGTGAATGATTCGTCTTTTTCTTTTTGAATTCCATTTTTCTTTGCGTAAGTATTGATCAAACGTGTAAGAGCAGTTTTAAAACCAGTAACGTGCGTACCTGCTTCTGGGTTATAGATATTGTTCGCAAAGGGAACAATCTTTGTCGGCAAGTCATCGATATATTGCAAAGCGATTTCTACCGTGACATTCTCATGTTGTTTCTCAACATAGAAAATATTTTTATGAATTGGTTTAGAACTTTCGTTTAGGTTTTGTACAAAAGATTTGAGTCCACCTTCGAAATAGAAAGAGTACGATGATACATCGAGTCCTGAGTCAGATAACCAATAATTATTATCAAGAGTTTCTTTTAATTTTTTTGGTTCTACCTCACGTGCATCAACAACATGGATTTTCAAACCTTTTACAAGGTAAGCTTGATTTCTCAAGTGGTTCACAATTGTATTAAAATCATAATTTGTTCCCTCTTTGAAAATTGTCGCATCCGGTTTAAACATGATCACAGTACCAGTGAGTTTACTTTTCCCAACTTGTTTTACTTTATAGTCCGGTTTACCTATTTGGTATTCTTGTTGATGGATTCCACCATCTTGGTGAACGATGGCTTTTGTATGCACAGACAAAGCGTTTACCACAGAGGCACCCACACCGTGCAGTCCACCAGAAACTTTGTAAGCATTGTTATCAAATTTTCCTCCGGCATGAAGAACTGTCATAACAGTTTCGAGAGCAGAGACTTTTGTTTTTGGGTGGATTCCCACAGGGATACCACGACCATTATCCGCCACACGTACATAGTCACCCGGCAAAAGGGCTACTTCGATACGAGAACACCTACCGGCCATCGCTTCATCACGCGAGTTATCAAAAATTTCCCACACCAAGTGGTGGAGACCAACTGGTCCGGTTGAACCGATATACATCCCGGGGCGGCGGCGCACAGGTTCCAGTCCTTCCAAGACTGAAATACTTTCAGCATCATAAACCTCACCTTTATCTCGCTTTGTTTTTTTATCTTCTTCTTTTGCCATATATTTTATCTCTGGAATTATACCATTTTTTCTCTCAAAAAGAGAGTTGACTAACTATGTTTTAGTTGTGATATATAAAAAATTTGAAATGGTTTTTAAAATATGTTGTACTAAAAAACAAGGAGGACAAAGCCATGTGGCAGTTCGATCTTCTGCTGCTCCTTTCCGGAGCAGCAGCACTATTTTTCTCCCCCATTTGGGTCGGCTGGTTCTTGAAAAAGAAATAGACCTTCCCACAGAAAAATAAAAAGAGCGACAATCCTAAGGGAAAGTTGCTCTTTTTTCAATTTATATTTTTATTCTGCTTTTTTGGAAATTACTGCACGTTTATAAAGTCCTACATGATCGAGAATCATACCCATCCCATAGGCTACACAAAGTTTCGGGTCCTCTACAACTTGAGCCGGGATTTGCAATTTCTTTTCTAAAAATTCTGGCAAATGTGAGAGCAGTGCCCCACCACCGGAAAGTAAAATTCCATTGTCCATAATATCACTGGCGAGTTCTGGAGGAGTCTCAGCAAAAACATCACGTGCGGCGCGGAGTATTTCTTCCAAGTCCTCTTGTAGAGCATCAACCACATCACTCGCTGTAACAGTCACATCTTTTGGTTGCCCCGTTTCAAAGTCTCTTCCTTTTACCCTTACAGCTTTATCATTTTTTTCTTGCAGAGCTGCACCGATATTTGTCTTGATCATTTCTGCAGAGCGCTCACCGATAACTGTTTTATAATTTTCTCTTACCATTTTCTGTATTGATTCATCCATTTTATTTCCACCACACTTTATTGATTTAGAAAAGACAACCCCACCAAGAGAGATCACGGCAATGTCAGTCGTACCACCACCTATATTCATTATCATTCTACCTACCGGCTCATGTATTGGTACTCCACTTCCTATCGCCGCAAGAACTGGCTCTTTTACTACAAAAACTTCTTTGGCCCCAGCAGCGAGCACTGCTTCCATCACTGCGCGACGCTCGGTCGCAGAAATAGATGAGGGCACAGAAATAATTATTTCTGGTTTAAAAAAAGCATAAGTACCTAAAACTTTATTTATAAAATGAGTAATCATTTTAACTGTCATATTATAATCAAAAATCACACCTTCTTTAATTGGTTTTATCGCGAGTATCGAGTCTGGCATACGCCCCAACATTTCTTTGGCTTCGGCACCGATAGCCATTATTTTTTTATCTTTTGCTGAAACTGCTACCACTGTTGGCTCACGCAAAACAATTCCTTTTGCAGGAACAAAAACCACAATTTCGTTCGTTCCTAAATCAATACCTAATTTTGGTTTAAAAAAACTCATAATTCTCAACTTTCCCACAGTATATCATAA
>CAYMOA010000004.1:6819-14056 GCA_964391935.1 uncultured Candidatus Saccharibacteria bacterium
TCTTGACTAAATAATAAATCAAAGTAAACTTTAAATAAAGATATGAGCAAACCAGAAAACCGCAAACCACCTACAGCAAGAGAATTCAGTACAACTAAAAACATGGAGAGAATTGCTACATTAAGAAAAATGATTGCTAATCTTGAAGAAAAAAATACAAATCCAGAGCTGTTAGCTAATTTAAAATCTCAACTTGCAGGTCTAACTCAAAAATAAAAGTGTTACGTTTTACTTTACCTTACCTAAAGCACTTTGCTCTATTATAGAGTTCGCGATTATCACATCACCAAACTGACGAAGTATCTCAGCTTTTTCTTTTCCAGCATTCTTTGCAATAAACCAATAAAATACAATTTTCTTTCCTTTTTTAATTTCTCCATCTGGTTTTAACTTATCTATTGCCCGCCCATTTCTATAGTCTGTAATTAATGACAAAACTTTTTTTTCTGGAGGGAGTCCTGCACTTTTTCTAAATTTTATTTCTTCTTCTACAAATTTTTCTTTATCTTTATAATTTTCTAAACTTATTTCGTCGCCTTCTCTTTTATTAATATAAACCTCTTTGGAAATATTTTCGATCTCAGAAATAAGTTTCAAAAGTTTTTCATCAGAGTCAAAATATTTCCCACGAACAAGTGGACCAGTAGAAATGACAAAGCTCTTATCGACCTTTGATTTTTCTTTTTCTAAAATTCCCTTTAGAATTTTTAATGTTCTAATAGACCCAATCAAAATATTGTTTTCATTATTTTCTAGAAATAGATTTATTTTTTCTGAAATTTTCTTTACACTTAGTTTTTTCTCCAACTCATCAATCAGTACAACCTCTTCACCTTCTCTCTCTAAAAACTCTTTTACTTTCTGCCCTCCAACCCCAAAAGGGAAAATTCGCCAGCTACCGCAATGTTTACAAATCAAGTACTGGTCCTCTAGTAAAACTTTTTTATGTTTACAATTTTTACAAAACAAGTATCTCCCAGTCTCCTCATTTAAAATAGAATAGGGGTGAGCACAATTTTCACAATCATAACTTTTTTTACAGTCATTACAAAATATTCTGTCAGCATAGCCGTGAGACAAAACAAACATGAAAACTTTTTGTGCTCCTCCTCTTTTTAAAGGGGAGGTTGGGTGGGGTTTTAAAATTTCTAAAACTTCTTTTGGTATCATTTCTTCCTCACCATTTTTATCTCTCCCCACTTTTACCAAAAACTTTTTGGCTTTATTCTTTTCCTCAGCAATTTCTAAAATATATTTTCCAAAAAGTCTTCCATCAACCACATTTTCATCTAAAAAGTTTTTTTCTACGACACCCAAAAAGTCCGTCTCTAAAATTATTTTTTGCACTGTACCCCCCACCTTTAATATTTCAAACAACAAATCAAGTTTCGAAATATGTGGGGCCTGGAAATCTAAATATTTATCAAAATTAAAATCTTTGATAGTCAAAGTCTCAAAATTATTTTTTTCTAAAATTATTTTAAAAATATCTCTACCTCGAAAAACATTTTTTAATTTTTCTTTATCTTTTTTACCTGAGGCTACTTTTAAACTCAAGTCATCAGGGAAATAAATAACCCCCGACCCTCGGGGGTCTAGGAGCTCTTTTGACCCCCGGGGGTCGGGGGTGTCCCCACACATAAACCAAACCAACTCACCCACCGCAACTCCAAAGTCCTCAGAAAACTTTTTCAAAATTTCAAAAAGTTTTCTGTCTAATAAATTTTCTTTCTCTTTTTCTAATCTTTTTTCTATTTTTTTGGTTTGGAAATCTGCTTTTCTTATTTCTACTCTTGCATCTTTTAAATTATAAACTTCTAGAACTACAGCAAAAATTTCCCTTTTATTAAAATTTATTGGCACAATATTCCCCACTTCAAAATTTTCTTTTGACACATAGGTCAATGTAAAAAACGGACTATATTTCACTATTGGACTGACTTTATAAACTTTCATACTCTCTTTTTATTTCTACACTTTTTTTTCTACGTACTCGGACAAATTCACAACTCCTTTTTTAAAAACATCTCCGATGTAACCGGATGTCAGACTCGGGTGTGTGTTCACTTCTAGAAAAACTAAACCTTTCGGAGTAGAAACAAAATCATACTCGGCATGATGGTTAAAAGCCAAACAGTTATGTATATACAGTGCTTCGTTGCGAATATTCATTAACTCGTCTCGTGAGAGATTATTTTCTCCTTCTACTTTTATATTGGTATGCAGCAAATTATTATGTTCAAAAACAAAACAAGAAACTGGCGTGCCTTTTATTAATTTTTCCACCAAGACATCTTCCCCATTTTCTATGAGATATTCTACTGCATGTTCCAACTCGGTAAAATTATTTACTACTACTACTCCCCACATGCCACTTCCTGTATTTGGCTTTACAATTGCTGGCACAGGTACCAGAGAAAAAACTTCTAAAACTTTTTCTTTAGAATAATCTTTTTTTAAAATAACTTTTCCGTGCGGGCTTTTTATCTTGTGTTGAGCGAGAGCCAGATGAATATTTTTTTTATTAGCTGACAAGTGTGAGTGAAGGTGTGAGTGACCGATCATTTTTACTCGACACTTTTCACAAAGCCCTTCTACAATTCCCCTTTCCCCATCAACACCAACTAAACAATTCCAAACTTTATCTACTTTTTTTAGGGAGTCTTCTACATTTTCAACTTTACCATCAATAGTCCAGGACCCGTTGGGATGTAGATGCATTTCTAAAACATTCATTCCGAGATTATTTAAAATCTTGGAAATATTTTTTCCATACTCTAGAGATTTTTGTCTTTCGTGTGACAAACCTCCGTGTACTACCCCAATTGTTTTTTTACTATTTCCCATTCACTTTTGAGTATACAATAGATTTTAAATTTGTAATCTTTTTGTTCTATGATAGACTTCACACACATATGAACATACTTTGGTACGTAGTCGCCCTGTGCATCTTTATTTACTTGATTTACGACTCTTATAAAGAAGGTGGGATAAGAGAAGCTGTGAAGTTTACTGCCATTTTCGCTATTCTCTTCTTATCAATCCGAGCCTTTTTAGTGCAACCATTCTTAGTAGAAGGCCCATCAATGCAGCCAACTTTCCAGTCAGGTAACTATTTATTAGTCGACAAGTTCTCTTATCAATTTCTAAATGATCCTGCGCGTGGTGATGTAATTGTTTTCGACATTCCCGATCCGAAACATTCATTCCACACTTGTTTACTTCCACTTTTTGGAAGCTGCTATTTTGAGACAAATAGATATTTAATAAAAAGAGTGATCGGTCTACCAGGAGAAAAAGTTACAATTCTCGGTGGTGTGGTGACTATCTATAATAAAGAAAATCCTGCAGGATTAATACTCGACGACAAAGAAATAGAATTTAAATCAGAAATGTCTGATGAGAGAACACTCGGTGAAAATGAATATTACGTTATGGGTGACAATCGAGCCAACTCTTCTGATTCTCGTGTTTGGGGACCACTACCAAAAGAAAATATTGTTGGGCGACCATTTTTACGTCTTACACCTATTTCAAAAATCGGTTTCTGGCCAGGAAGTATTTAGGATATTTTAGAATTTTTGCACTCTCAAAATCATATGTGCTATAATTAAATAAATATGACAAAAAATAATTCTAAAACTGCCTCGAAAAAGGAAAATCAACAAAATAATTTACAAAAAGTAAAAGGCTTCCGTGACATTTTAGGACAAGAATATTTTAGACAAAAAGGTGCGATAGAAAAGTGTGAGGACGTCGCACTATACTATGGTTTTTCACCACTAGAAATCCCGATGGTAGAGTTTACAGATATTTATGAAAGAGGTGTTGGTCAAGAAACTGATATTGTTTCAAAAGAACTTTTTAATATGACCACCAAAGGTGGCGACAAAGTTGCAATGCGTCCTGAGTTTACTGCAGGTGTGATGCGTGCCTATATCGAAAATGGTTGGCAGGCAGTACCTCAACCTGTAATGGTTTATAACTCTGGTCCAGTTTTCCGTCACGACAAACCACAAAAAGGACGTTACCGCGAGTTCAAACAATTTAACCTAGAAATGCTCGGAACAGAAAAACCAATTGCCGACGCAATGGTGATAAAAACTAGTGTGTCTATGTTAGAGGAGATCGGTATAGAAAATGTCGTAGTAGAAATCAACTCAGTCGGAGATCGTGAAAGTCGCAAAAAGTTTTTAAAAGATCTAACTACATATTATAGAAAGCACACTAACAAACTTTGTGCGAATTGTCGCGAGAGATTAAAAAACTCCCCATTGCGACTTTTAGATTGCAAAGAAGAACAATGTCAGCCATTTAAAAAAGATGCTCCCAAGTCGATGAATAGCCTCAACCCAGAATCTAAAAAACATTTTAAAGAAGTTTTAGAATATCTCGAGGGTACAGGTGTGAATTATAATATTAATCATTTATTAGTTCGTGGATTGGACTACTATACTCACACAGTTTTTGAATTCGAAAAAACTTTTTCTGAAACAAAAGAAAATGGTGAAGTAATAGAAAAAACAATGTCGATCGGTGGTGGTGGTCGCTATGATTATCTCGGAAAAATAATGGGAAGTAAAAAAGATGTACCAGCTGTTGGTTGTGGACTTGGGATAGACAGAATTCTTCTAATGCCAGGTACCGAAGATGTACAAAGTAAAATCCAGAAAAAACCAAAAATATTTTTTGTGCAAATCGGTCTCGAGGCAAAACTTCACTCATTGTCTATAGTTGAGATGCTCCGAAAAGCTAGAGTTCCTATGGCTCAGTCACTTTCCAAAGATTCTCTTGGTGTACAACTAGGTATGGCAGAACGCCTCGAAGTTCCCTATGTTCTTATTTTTGGTCAAAAAGAAGCCATGGATGAAGTTGTTATTGTACGAAATATGAAAACACATTCTCAGGAAACTATCGCGATTAACGAGGTTGTGGAGTACATCAAAAAGTTGAAATAGAGATGAAATTATTTTTCCCCTTTATTTTCAATTAAAAGCTGCTCAACTTCACCGTTTTCTGGAACTTCAACACAGGTTCCTTCAATAACAATATCAGCCCCAACTTTTTCCCACATTTCAAGTTCTCTCCTACCGTCCGCACGCAAAGCAGCCGCCTCAGGACTAGCAAGAACCTCATCAATGATTCTATCAGATAGACTATATAGTGATAGTCTTGCTCTATCTACAGATGTCAATTTATTTTTACTTTCTGTCATTATTTAATTTTAACATATTTGAAATAAATTGAAAAATGTGTTAGAATTATAGTACAAGAATAAGAGGATCTTCTTTTTATGTCGTTCCTCAAAAATAAAAGCAAACTTTTATATTATTCGAAACTAATAAAAATAAATAAATATGGCAATAAATGTAAAAATTGTAAAAGGTGATAAAGGAGATGGAAAAGGTGACGCAGTAACTATGCTCAAAAGATTCCAGAAAAAAATGCAAGAATCTGGCGTGGTTCCAAAAGTAAAATCCAGAAAACACGCATCTCGTGGTATGTCTAAACTAAAACTTAAAAAAGACAAGCTAGTAAAACTAGAAGCCGCAAAGAAATACGAAGTTCTAAAGAAAATGGGTAAACTACAAGTTAAAACATATTCTTTTAGAAAAGAAGCTCCTGCTACACCAAAACCAACTACACCCACAGTAGCGAAATAATGTTTTTGGAAATATTTAATGAGACTAATACAGAAACTCCAGAAATTAATTTTTTAGGATTGAAAAATAAAATTTTAAGAGAAGATTTTGATTTAACTATTTCTTTTTTAGAAAGTAAAAATTCTCTAAAAATAAATAAAAAACAGCGAAAGCAAAGTTATGTGCCAAACACTTTGTCCTTTAAATATTCCCCCAACTCAGGAGAGATAATAATGACTCCAGAAATAATATTACAAGAGGAGTATACGGTGGGAGAAAAAAATGTTATTTCTTACAATGACAAAATTTTATTTTTAACTATCCACTCTATGCTCCACTTGACAGATCTAGACCATGGGGACGAGATGGAAAACTTAGAACAAAAATATTTTAGAGAATTTAATTCTTGAGAAATTTCCCTTGTGCTATAATGAAAAAAATATGAGTAAAAAGAAATACAAGGTCGGCCTAGACTTAGGTAGTAAAGTCATAAGAATAGTTGTTACCAGTGAAGATGAAAAAGGTACACCCAACCCCAAAGTTATTGCTGGTGCAGTCGAGCCCTCAGATGGAATACGCCACGGCAGGATAGTAGATAAAATTGCTGCTAAAAGGACTATAAGAAATATAATTCAAAAAACGGAAAAAGAATTGAAAGAGCCGATCGACTCTCTTTTTTTAGGTATCACTGGTGACTATATTAAAATAAAATCTGTAAAAACTAAAAATACAGTTTCCAAAGCGTCAAACGAAGTCTCCGAGCTCGACTTTGATAAAGCCAAAGTAGAAGCTTTGCAGTCTATCCCTATCGACTCACCATACGAAGTTTTAAATATTTCACTTTCAGAAATTAGACTTGACGGAAAAAAAGTTCGTGGCAACCCAGTGAACCAAATAGGTGGCATATTAGAAACAAAATATTTATTAAGTCTCATCCCTAAAAAAATTTTAGAAGAATATATTTCGCTTTTTGAAGAATTGGAAATCTCGGTAAAAGAAGTAGTTCTCGGCTCTATTGTTTCATTTATCCCGGTAACTAAACGTCGCGAGCGAATAGCAGGAGTTGGAGTGCTCAACATCGGTCATGACAATACGACCTTTGTCTATTTTGAAAATGAGTTGCCGGTGATTTCTAAAACTTGGGCAATCGGTGGAGCCAATATCACTAACGACATCGCCCTTATGTTGCAGACAAAAATAGAAGATGCCGAGGAGATCAAGAAAAATTTTAAAACTTTAAATATAAAAAAAGTTGGTCAAATTATCAATGCCCGCATCGACGACATTTGTGATCTCATCATACGAGAAATAAAACAAGTAAATGAGTTGGGTAAAATCACGGGTGGATTAATAATCATAGGAGGTGGTGCGAAAATAGAGGATATAGAAACAACAATGAAGAAAAGACTGGACATGCAGGTTACTCTTGGTGGGAAAATTTTGCAAGAAGTTACAAAAAATGTTTTAAAAGATTCCTCTTGGTCAACGGCCTATGGTCTTACCTATTTAGATGATAAAGAAAAAACTTTTTGGGAAAATCTCAGTCACCACATCCGCCAATCACTCACCAAAATCCTCAACACCATTTCACCATA
>CAYMOA010000004.1:14156-19695 GCA_964391935.1 uncultured Candidatus Saccharibacteria bacterium
TCAGTCACCACATCCGCCAATCACTCACCAAAATCCTCAACACCATTTCACCATAGATTACTCAGAAAAATCAAAAGTATCAATATCTAGTCTTAAAAAATCGTACAGAACTTTAGCTTCTAAATCATAACAGCTATTCTCGTAAATATTATTTGGGTTAGATAAATTTAAAGGATTTTTTTGGAATAAATAAACTTCTGATTTTAAAGGCTTTCCTGGGTATGCTAATAATACCCACTTTTTTTCGAAATCGTTCACAAAATAATTATTGATTTTTAGAACTCCTTTTTTCGCAAGATAAAAAATTGTTATTTCTTCTAAAATAAAAACAGTTTCCCGATCTCCTAAATTATGATTAGTGACTTTACTATCTTCCAAAACATATTTTCTAAAAATTATATCATTACTGTAAAACTCTTTAATCTTTTGGAAAGCACTTTGAAACGAATCAGAGTTATCCAAAATAACTTGTCCAAATGTAAAAAAAGAAAAAGCTTTCAATGTCCACTCTCTTTCTTTGATCAACAAATTCTTAAAAGCATTCTTATGAGAGATCATCAATTCTTTGAATCTGTCTCGCAAGTTTCTTGCTGGTTCGTCAGAATGAAAATACAAATAGTCACCATAACAAATATTCATGCCTGTACCTTCGGTATATTGAATTTTTGATGCTAAAAATTTCATATACTCAAAACATTTTTCTGCAGATTGTGCGTTTCCAATTCTTGACATTGAGATTCCAAAAAATAAAACTCCAGGACTTGTTGGTAATTTATTTATATCAAAAAATTCATTTGTTTTTAAAGCCATATCGCAAGATTATAACACATATTCATTCTACAATAAACTCTGTATTGTCAATCGTTTGACTTCTCATTTTATGATATAATTGAAAATATAAATGAGAGTATGCCAAAAATTAATCCAAATATAGAAACATTTGCAAAGATAAAAGTTGTCGGTGTAGGAGGGTCAGGAAAAGGTGCTATCAATCACATGATGAACAATGGAACACAGGGAGTAGACTTTATTGCTGTGAATGCTGACGTTCAAGATTTACATCATTCTCTCGCTGACAAGAAAATACATATTGGGAAAAATTTTACAAAAGGTCTCGGTGCTGGGATGGATCCAGAAAAAGGTCACCGCGCTGCAGAAGAAACCAAAGAGGAACTCCATGAGGCCATTGCTGGTGCAGATATGTGTTTTATCGCATGTGGTATGGGTGGTGGAACAGGAACAGGTGCTAGTCCTGTTATCGCTAAGATAGCTCGCGAAGAAGGCATACTAACCATTGGTGTTGTAACTAAACCATTTTTCTTTGAGGGTCGCGAACGCATGCGCATAGCTGAAGAAGGTTTAGCAGAACTTGAGAAAGAAGTTGACGCAATGATCGTTATACCAAACGACCGTATACTCGCAAGTGTTGACCAAAAAACTTCTGTCAAAGATGCGTTTGCTCTTTGTAATGAAGTTCTTCGCCAAGCAGTAGAAGGTATCTCTGATTTAATTACTACTCCCGGAACTTATGGAAATATTGACTTCGCTGATATAAAAACAATTTTACAAAACTCTGGTACTGCACTCATGGGTGTGGGTATTGCAAGCGGTGAGCGTCGTGCTGTAGAGGCTGCAACCAAAGCCATCAACTCTCCCCTACTCGATATTTCTATTTCTGGTGCCAAAGGGGTTCTCTTCTCGGTAGCTGGTTCAGAGGATTTATCAATGTGGGAAATGCAAGAAGCCGCAAAAATAATTATCGAAAGTGTAGACAAAGATGCAAAAATTATTTCTGGTACAACTATTGACGAAACACTACCACCAGGAGAAATAAAAGTTACTGTTATCGCCACCGGTTTCCCTACACCACACAGATATGGAACTGGTTTTGAAAGAAAAGAAACTTTTGGAGTGATTAAAAATATTGAAATAGAGTCCAACAATAAAGAGCAAGCTGCGAATATCCGAAGTTTTTTTGGCGGAACAAATAAACCAATAATAGAAAATAATCCTAAGATAGAAAAAAACCAGGTTAAGATTGTTGATGAAGAGGAAGACGGTGAGGAAGAAGTAGAAGAAGAAAAAGAAGAAGAAGTTGTTCAATCAGCCGCTGCCAAAAAAACAGTTAAGATTTTTGAAAGGACCAATCAAAATAAAAAAGATGTAGAAGTAGTTGCGGAAATAGACGATGCCGACGACTGGTCATCTTCCATCCCTTCTATCCTCCGCCGAAACCGCTAATAAAATATTTTCTTGAGTCTAGGATCATTTGGCATTGGAAATTGTGATATTTTACCACTAAGAATTTTTACTTTGTCTTCTTCTGTCAACTCAATACCTGATACTTTTTTTAACTGACCTAAATCTTTTAATTTCATTTCATGTCTTAAATTTTTTAATTTCCCACAAATCTCTCGAATATTTTTTAAACTTGGGCAATCCCCAATTTCAACATTCCCTATCACAACTTGAAGACTATTTGAGAAAAACCCTTCCTCAAAATCAAACTCGTCTTCGTGGTAATAGCCCAAAAACATACTTGCATCAAGAACAGTCAAACCGGGTTTAGATAAACTGTTTTTATACTCAAGTAATCCTTTTCTACTTTGATCAACATATGATCCAATAATAACATTTTCTTTTTTACAACTGAACATTTTTGCATAATCATTTCTTTTCATTTCACCCTCAGATTGCGTTACTACATCATTATGTTTTTCACCGAGACTTTCGTTATTTATACCTTTTTGAATTTTTTTTTGAATCTCCATCTCTCTGATTGAGACAAGATTAAAAATCTTATTGCCGAAAGAATTGTTTAGCTCAAAAGTCTGGAATGATCTATACAGTTGGTACAAAAATTTTAGTTCACGCGCATTCAAGTCTTCACCCTCTGGCAGTTTATCAATTTTATCTTCCACAATCGCAAACATCTCTGCATCTGCAAACTTAACCTCAAACTCATCTCTATTTTCAAACTCACTCTCTGCTATCCATTTTCTTGCAACTCCTAAATACGCTTTGTTTATTCCCTGATTTGGACCATTACCATGTATTTCTTTTGGATTAATTCTTTCTGTCTCCATTATACTTCCTTTAACATTTACCTGTTCTCTCAATATATGAATTGCAATTTCCGGGATTCCTAAATCTTGTAATCGCCCATCTTTTCTTCTAATTTGTTTAGTAGAATAATACAAATAAATATCTCCTTTCGACAAGTATTCATAAGCAGTTATAATACTTTTAATACAAAAACCCCTAGAATATTTTGTTGCTTTTGCTAAACTTTTCGCAACTTCATTTTTTTCTTCTTCAGTTTCACAATTCCTAAAAGAAAAGGCTGGCAACCACTCTTCTTTTTCAATTCCCTCAATTTGAGATTCTTTTATCTGACTTGTTTCAACATGTTCTTTTAAAATAAAATACATTTCACGAATATCACCATTTCCATATGCCTTCTTTAGACTATCCACATCTCCTGCAAACAGGTTTTGAAATCTCGTATGTGTGATTCCATTAAAATCTGCTTTTGGATCATTGATCTCCAATAAAAAACTAATACAGTCTTTTAAAAACCCAATTATTACCGGTGACTGATCTGGGTCGAAAATTGGAAACTCTTTTTTTGTACCCTTACTTCTCTCACCAGTTCTAAAAGCCCCATCTTCGTTTTTTTCCATCCAATAAAGATCATATTTTAAAATTGTTCCTAAAACTAAGTATGCAAATTTTACATCTAAATTCGGTAGCCCTTTCAAATAATCAATCCATGGTTTTAGACTTCCTAGTTGCTTATTTCGAATTTCTCTCTCTTTTGGGTCACTGGGATTACTATATACATATCTCATTCGTATCAATCTTTCAATAACGTATTCTTCCCTAACTTTTCTTTCCTTCTTCCAAATTAAACCAGAATCAGTTTGTGACGATACCCTCAATCTGGTTTCCATTTTTTCCAATGGGTCATCAACTTCTGTTTTACTTCTCTTCCCTAAGTCAGATATCATAAAATGATTTTGGGCTTCCCTCTCCAATTTATCAGCCCTACTCTCCTTTTCATACTTTATGTAATTATCCTTTCTAAATCTATCAATACGAAGTTTAAATTCTGTGTTCCTCTTTTTTTTCAATTTTCTTTTTAATTCATTCTCAAAATACTTTGGATCTGGAGTCCAGCCAATTTGTTTCTTTTTCTTTTTAGGTTTTGTTTCAGGGAATACTTTATTAAATAGGTCAAGCCAAGCCATAATAAATTGAGTTTAACATATTTTACAGTATGATATACTTCATAAACTATGCAAAATGAGAGCCAAAATAAATTAGAAAATAAAATTTGCGAATTGATAATTATCGGTGGTGGTCCAGCTGGAAGTGCTGCAGCGGTGTATGCGGGTAGAAAAAAAATAAATACTTTAGTAATTAAAAAAGAATGGGGTGGTCAGTCTGTAGTTTCCCCTGACATCCACAACTGGATCGGTTCTAAAAGTATCGCTGGCCAAAAATTGGCAGATGATTTGCGTGAACATGTAGAAAACTATAAATCAGATATTTTAGAAATTGTTGATGATGAGGTTGTGAAAGTAGAAAAAAATGAGAGTCAGGGATTTCTGGTTACTAGCAAGTCAGGAAAAACATACTTATCTAAAACAATTCTTATCACCTCCGGATCTGTCCGCCGCAAACTCGATATACCCGGTGCTGACCGTCTCGAACACAAAGGTCTCACTTATTGTGCCTCTTGTGACGGACTTTTCTTTTCAGGGATGGATGTTGTAGTTGTTGGCGCAGGTAACGCAGGTTTCGAGTCAGCACAACAACTACTTGCCTACTGTAAGTCTGTAACCATTCTTGTCCGCACAGAAAATATTCGAGCTGACGAGTTAACTGTCGAAGCTGTAAAGAAAAATCCAAATGCCAAAATACTTTTGAATACTGAAAGCCTTGAAGTTTTGGGTGATAAAAAAGTAGAAGGTTTAAAAATTAAAAATACCCAAACTGGTGTTGAAGAAGTTTTAAATGTACAAGGAATATTTGTAGAAATTGGACAAATCCCAAATACAAAATTTGCAGAAGGCCTAGTAAATATCGACAAGATTGGTAAAATAGAAATAGACCCATGGACTCAGAAAACTTCTGTCCCAGGAATATGGGCAGCGGGTGACTGTACAAATATTCGTTATCACCAAAATAATATTGCAGCTGGTGATGGAGTCAAAGCGTTAGAAGATATTTATCAATATATCAAAACAAATTAATTTATGGCTGAGATAAAAAATAGAGTTGAAGGAAAACTGAAACCTGGAGACGAAATAGATAGAGGTTCAGGAAAACCTAGAACAAAAGAAAAAAAAGGTTATAAACAAAATTTGGGTTTAGGTTTGGGAACATCTGAAAAACCTATCGGTTTGGCTGCACGGCTAAAACTAAACAGAGCAGCAAGAGAAGCAGCTAAGGAAAAAGCTAGGTTAGAAAAAATTGAACTTGATAAGAGTGCTGGTAGGAAATCGTACGGCAAGAAAAAGAAAATATAATATGA
>CAYMOA010000004.1:19795-33211 GCA_964391935.1 uncultured Candidatus Saccharibacteria bacterium
CCAAAAAGATTTGGAGTTAGAGTTGGAGAATCCCCGTCTGTAAGAAATGATAGGGAGCATAAAGAGTTTGCAAAAAAATGGTTGGACAATCCAAGGCAACTTGAATTATTTATGTCTTGCTATGATTTCAATAATAATAGATTTAATAAAAATGCAGTTAATCTCTTAGTAAACAAATATAGACTTAGTGAAACTGTAGCTAGACAAATAAAGAACTATTTTACTAAGAACGAAGAGAAGTATTTAAAAAAAACTAAATAAGTAGTAGCTCGTAAACAAGGAAAGGAATAGAGGAATTTTTGGAAATATGTTCTGCTTCGATAATTTTTGCTAACAAAAGAGAATTAATTTTTGAAGTCCCCGCCCTTGATGAGGGGGGGGTAAGGGGGGTTGAAAAATCTTTCAAAAACTCTAAAATATGTTCACCATAATTTTCTTTAATTTCTTGTTCACTTACCAATTTATGTCTAGCGAGCAAAACTACACGAGCAAAATATGTTAATTCTTTGGAAAAGAGTTTTGGGTCCGCACTCTGTTCCTCCAGTTTTTTCAAAACTTTTATTCCAACTTCCCCACCAACTATTCCATCTAATGATTTTAAATATTCAAAAATTGCTGATGTCTGTGGCA
Source organism: uncultured Candidatus Saccharibacteria bacterium (assembly GCA_964391935.1). Taxonomy (GTDB): domain Bacteria; phylum Patescibacteriota; class Minisyncoccia; order Phycocordibacterales; family UBA5272; genus JBBQKQ01. Next base: position 20,426 of record CAYMOA010000004.1, read on the forward strand.
CTCCGAGAATTTTAGAAACAAACTCCTCAGAATATTTTTTTTCTGGAAAAGATAAAACTTTTTGCAAATTAGAAAGTGAGTCACGATATGACCCGTCACCAGACAGAGCTATCAAGTTCACAGCTTCTTTGTCTACTACCACACCCTCTTTTTCACAAACATTTTCCAAATATTTTGCCAGAGTTTCTTGGCTCGGACTTTTTAAATTGAACTTGGTACAGCGTGACAAAATAGTTTCCAACATTTTTTCTGGGTCGGTTGTACACAAAACAAATATACAATGCGTAGGTGGTTCTTCTAAAGTTTTTAAAAAAGCATTGGCCGCTTGCGGTGTAATCATATGGAACTCATCCAAGATATACATTTTATATTTTGAAAAATATGGCAAAGTCAGGGTACTGGCGTTTATATCTTTTATTTCTTCTATACCTCTATTACTCGCGATATCGTATTCTAAAATATCGTCTTTGTGTATATTTAACTCTTTGGCAAAAGCTCTCGCCGTTGTCGTCTTTCCTGTTCCACGACCTCCAGAAAAAAGGTAAGCATGAGAGATATTTTCTGTGACTACCGAGTTCTTTAAAACTTTTACTAACTCCTCTTGTCCAACAATTTCCTCCAAACTCTGTGGGCGGTATTTCAAATAAAGTGTTTTACTATTCATTTTACAATTATAGCATTTTTAAGAAACTTTCTTAAGTAAGAATGCAGACTCTCTAACATGGGAATAATTCTTATGAATAGCTAAAACCTCAAATCCAAGTCTCTTAAAGTAATCTTCCAAATAATCAGAATAATCTTTGTAAAATTCACTCAATAGATGACTTTCTCCCAAATAAAGTAGGCCACCAGTTTTAATTACTTTCTTTAATTCAATTATTCTTTTAAGAAAAATTTTCATCAGTTCAAATTTGATACTTTCTTGACTTTCGATAAGATATTCAGATAACAAATCCGGACTGTATTCATCCAATCCTCCAACAGGTTGAAAAGTTACTATGTCAAATAAAATATTTTTACTTTTTATTTCTTCAAGTCCACTTTCAAAATCTTCATTACTCATAATGTCACCTTCAATATAATGCTCACCATTTTCGTTTTCTCTCCCCAAATTAGACTTAATAAAATAATAAATATTATCTATAATTCTTTTTTCACTAGAATTAAAACTAGCTCGCCCAGCGATATCAAAATGATTTAAACTTTCATTATTATGAGTTTTAAAATAATCCAAAATTATCTTGAGAATTTCTGGTTTATCTCTAAAATATTCAAATGCATTGTTTCTGTCTTTTGGCCATTTGTCTGGGTGTCCATAATGCTTAACCCTCAACTTATCCATTGGTTCATTGTTTGCGGTGGCTACAGCTTTAATCTTTTCTAAAAGTCCCATAAATGTAATTTTAGCAAATTTTTCAGTTTATTCCAAAACAGCCATTTTTTGATTATTTTTTCTACCTCGGCCGCGTCTTTTGCTTCCATTAATTTCATACGCAACTCTTTTGCCCCAGGAAAACCATGCACATAAGCTTTGAAATGTTTTTTCATAATTGAGAAACTTTTAAATGGTATTCCTTTTTCAAATCTTTTTGCATGAAGAACTGCAGTGAGGAGAATTTCTGAGAGAGGTAAATCTTCTTTTTTTAAATTTCTATTAAAAAGCCAAGGATTCCCAAAAATTCCTCTACCTATCATTACCCCGTCGCACCCAGAAGATTTCCATTTTTCTATTGCATCTTCACAGTCTTTTACATCTCCATTAAAAATGATTATTGGGCCTCCATTTTCTGGTGTACCAAAATTTTCTCTGACCCAACTAACAATTTCCGGTGCTAATTCCCAGTGTGCAGGTACCAGTGACATTTCTTTTTTAGTTCGTAAATGAATAGTGATGACTTGTGGTCTTGTTTTTAAAATTTCCCCCAGCCATTCTTGCCACTCTATTTTATTATAACCAATGCGCGTTTTCACGGAAATAGGAATATTTTGCGCTCCTCTCTTTGTTTCTTCTACTATTTTTTTAGCTACCTCTGGAATATTTATTAGGTAACTTCCTGCTTTTTGACCCAAAACATTTTTATCGGGACAGCCCATATTGATATCAACCCCTGCAAATCCCAAATCTTCACACAACTTAGCAATTTCAAAATATTTGTCTGGGTCCTCACCAAATATTTGTGCAACTATCGGCTGCTCTCTCGGGTCAAAACGCAAATCTTTTATTAGTGCCTCTCGTCCCTGTGGATCTGACAAACCGTTCACAGAAACAAACTCTGTCCATAGTACATCTAGATAACCAGAAGGCATGCTGCCAAAAAAGTCTTGGTCGAAACTTTTGTAGGCCCCGGCTGCCAGGGTAAAAAAAGTTGAGAATGAGAATTTTTTGGCAGCATAAGTTTGACTACTTTTTTCTAAAATCAAATTGCGAAAAACATAGTCAGTGACATCAGCCATCGGTGCTAGAACAATTATTGGTTCCACACCTTTTTTCTTTAAATATAAATCAGTCCAAAAATTCTTTTGCATAACTAGTTGTGCTTGTTGTTGACATTATAGCATTTTCTGTGTCATTTTTCAATTTGAAAAAAACTTTGTTTTTATATGACAAATCAATATAATTTATTTTTTCTTTATCTTCATTTATATATTTTTGCAAATTCCCTGTTTTACTAATTGTCTCAAAATCTTTTACTGTGTCCACATATCCTTTGTCCAAACTAATTTTAATTTTATACATATCAGTCTGTATGTCCACGATCTTTAATTCATCCACAAAAACTTTTTTAATATTAAAACCATTTTTTTGTATCCATTTTAATATTTCTCTCAAAACTTTAAAATCGTCTTTGGTATAAATTCGCCCTCCTGACAAAGAGTCCGGCTCTATCATTTTTTTAGAAGTCACTGCATCGTATAAAACTTTTTTATTAATTTCTATATTTACAAGTTTGGAAGATGTAGAGTTTTTATAAGTATTTACAAGATCATAGTCCAATCCTTCAAAATATTCTCCATCGATGTTACCCAACATACAACGCACCAAAAATCCAGAATCCTCCCCTACACATGTATAGAAAAATTCTTCATTTTTACTTATAACAATATTTAGATCTCTTTGAAAGCTTTTTGAAATTTTCACTTTAGAAATTATCGGATATTCTTTGTGGATTTTTTCAGTAATTATTTCTTCATCCAGAAAAATATAATTTAAAAAATTCCCAGACTCCTTTTTTACTAAATCAATTGTGAAATTTTGTATTTCCAAGTTTTCTGTTTTCTCATCAAAAAAAGAAATATTTATATTTTTTACAGAAAAATAAAAGTTTAGGTAAAATAATAAAATTATAAAAAGAAAAAATGCGACAGAAAAAATAATCCAATTCAAATGCAAAAATATTTTTTTATATCTTCTCCCACTCGGACTCATATTTGCAGTTTAACATGTATATTTGGATAATTGAGTGAGAAATGTTAGTATTTGTCCACGTATTCGCAATCTTGCGGATGCGTAACTGGGAGTGAAAAAAATGGAAGGTTTTTGGGCACTCTTATTGGCAACTGTTTGTATGGGAGGGGCCATCGGCTTCTTCCGGGCAACTGAGCCTAAACCACCCAAAAAAAAGACAGGGGCGAAAATATACAAATTCCCACCTGTCCCAGGCTCTAAGCTCAAGGACCTCGACTTGAGCAAAGTTAAATAAAAATCGAGGCACGAGAAAAGCGCTGGAGGTATGACCTTAATCCGTCAAACCCCCACTGCTTTCTTTTTTTAACAATCTTTCACTTTAAAGTTTCAAAGACCAAAATTTAATCCAAAGTTCTTATTTTTTTAAATCTAACGTCTTTCATTTTATCTAATTCCCAAACAAGATTTGAACTACTACCCGCCATTAAATCTGCCCCTAAACTAAGCAAAAACCTAGTCATAGATGGTGTTGTGGAACGAGCCTCAAACCTGTTTATGTTATTTTTTTCCATTATTTCAATTATTTTTTTAAACAACTGAATGAACATTTTTTCAAATTGTACTCTGTTCATTTCAGATTTTACAGAACCATTTATCTCAAAATTTTCTGCAGAAAACAATAAACCCGGCAATATATGGTATTTCAATTTTCCTGCCCACTTATTGGATTTTTCACAAAAAATTATCTCATCCGGAGGACCAGGTGGCCTTATACCAAATTTTTTAGAACTTTCTTCGTCCAAATCTTTCCATACAAAATTATCAACAATTTCTAAACTTTGTTTTGGTTTTGAATTGAAAATCATTCTGCTTAAAATCGATGGGAATTTCATGTTACTTTACCCGATTTTTGCTTGACCTCCCATGTACGGACGTAAAACTTCTGGTACTGTTATTGACCCATCTGCATTTTGATAATTTTCGATTAGTGAAACTAAAATACGTGGTGTTGGGATAGCAGTACAGTTCAGTGAGTGAGCGAATTTTACACTACCATCTTTGGCTTTGTATTTAATATTCCCACGTCGTGTTTGAAAATCATGAAAATATGAGGCACTAGAAATCTCACGATATTTGTTTTCTTTTGGAACCCATAACTCGATATCATATTTTTTCACTTGTCCTTGACCGATGTCACCACCACAGTTCAAAACTGTGTGATACGGGATTTTCATACTTTCAATAAATTCTTCGGTATTTCTATTTATTTCTTCATGATACTTTACACTTGTCTCGTGACTCGCCTCACACAAAACAACTTGTTCCCATTTGTGGAATTCGTGTACGCGGATCAGACCTTTTACATCTTTTGCATGCGCCCCAATCTCACGACGAAAGGCAAATGAAAAACCAATATATTTCATCGGGTTTTCTTCCAGACCTTCCAAAACTTCGTTGGCAAACATACCCATGAGTGGCACCTCGGCAGTACCAGCCAAGTATTGTCCGTCCTGAGTTTTAAAAAGATCGTCTTCTCCTTGGGGTAAATATCCGTTGGCTAAAAAAGATTCTTTATTAGCAATTGCAGGAGCAAGTATCGGCATGAATCCTTTTTTTGACCAGAAGTCGAGAGCATATTGCCAGATCGCCATTGTCAGTTTAAATCCGTCTCCTGTTATAAAATATCCACGAAAACCATGAACTTTTGTACCTCGCTCAAAGTCTGCCAACCCAAGTCGTGTCATAATCTCTACATGGTCATGTGGCTCAAAGTCAAATTTTGTTTTTTCACCCCAAACTTTTACCTCTACATTGTCAGCATCACTGTCACCCTCTGGTACAGTCATGTCAGGAATATTTGGAACCAGTAACATCAGGTTTTGCCACTGAGCTACAACTTTTTTCAACATTTCTTCTGAGCCAGAAAGTTGTTCTTTCAAAGTTTTCATTTTGTTAAGAAGAGACTCCTTGGCAATAGCGTCTTTGATATTTACTATTTCCTCAGAAGCCCTGTTTTGCTCAGCGCGCATAGTCTCAACTTTTTGTAAAATATCGAGTCTTTTTTTGTTTACATCTAACAGCTCATCAACGTTAAAATCAATGTGTTTTTTCTTGGCTGCATCTTTTATTAATTGTGCATTTTCTATAATGAATTTTATATCTAACATATATTTATATTTCTTATTTTTTTAATCTTTTAAAATCCCAAATCCTGGTTTAGAAACTTGACTTTTCCGAGGCTTTTTGCGAACTTTTTCTCATAAATTTATAGCTCTATAATACCACTATTTTCCATACTTCTCAACCAGTTGTAGTCTCAGAAATTTTTTCCAAAACTTCCTCGAAGTTTTCATGAATTTCGTTATTTGTAAATCTTAAGACTTTCAAACCTAAGGATTCCAAGTAAAAAGACCTTTGCTTGTCATATTCTTTTCCCTCTTCAGTAAAATGAGAATCTCCATCAATTTCAATAACTAATTTTTTTTCTTTACAGTAAAAATCAACAATATAATAACCAAAACTATATTGTCTCCTAAATTTTAGATTATTCATATATTTATTTTTCAAGTATTGCCACAATTTCTCTTCTGTTTTTGTTTGGTTATTTCTTAAAATTTGACGACGATTTTTTAATTCTGATTTATTATAAATTTTTGTCATTCGAGAAAATTATATCATTCCTCATTAGACCCCCTCTAACTCCCCCTTAGAAAGGGGGAGAATATAGTGCAACTTTAAATTACAAAAATATTCTAGTACTTTGGTTCGAGCTGTTCCTCCCCTTACTAAGGGGAGGCTAGGAGGGGTCTGATATGTTATACTTTCAACATGTTCGAGGGTAAGAAAAAAACAGGAAAAAGTTTTGAAAGTTTTCCAATATATGAAATTAAAAAAGACGAGTTTTCTCGTTTCCCACTTTTAAAAAACTTTTTAGAAATACCTGACGCACCAAAACAAATTTATGTGCGAGGCAATTTAGATTTAATTAAAGAAGAAAATAATTTGAAATTCCTATCTATCGTTGGCTCTCGTGCGGTGACAACTTATGGAAAAGATATTATCAATAAAATAATCCCACCTCTTTCTGGTTACCCTATTTGCATTATCTCTGGACTCGCAATCGGTGTAGACGGTTTGTCACACACAGCCGCTATCAAGTCAGGACTGCCGATGATCGCTATCCCAGGATCAGGACTCGGCGAAAAAGTTTTATACCCGAGAATGAACAGAGACCTAGCGTTAGAAATTTTAAATGCTGGCGGACTTCTCATTTCCGAGTATGAGGAGGATTTTAAATCAACACTCTATGCTTTCCCTGCTCGCAACCGATTGATGGCCGCACTTTCTGATGCTGTACTTTTAATAGAAGCCGGGACCAAGTCGGGAACCATGATCACAGCGCGCATCGCAACCGAATACAACAAAGATGTTTGGTGTGTGCCAGGTTCTATTTTTTCTGATAAGTCCAAAGGGACTAATAATTTAATTAAAAATGGTGCTGCCATGATTACTGATTACAAAGATATTTTGCATAATTTTAGAATTTCTGTGCCAGAAGAAGACGAGGAAAATGGCGGATATAAAAATGGAAAAGATTTAGAAAAAATGAATTTAACAGACGAAGAAAAAAATATTTTAAAATGTTTGGATGAAAATATAACCAAAGAAAAATTAATGGAAATAACTGGTTTAGAATTCTCAGAATTCCTCACAGCACTCACCATGTTAGAAATGAAAAATTTAATTAAAGAAGAAGTCGGAACAGTAAGAAAAATAATTTAAAAATTAAGAATGGAGGTTTTTAAAACATCCATAAATTCTAGTTTAGTTTCACCGTGATAATAATTTAGTTGATCTCTATACTCAAAAAAAACTAAGATTAATAAAAATAATATAAGAATCAATAGTCCTTCTGAGGAATTTATCAACTTACCTTTAAATGTGGTATCCCATGTTGAGAAAAAGTTGTACAAAAAAAAGTAAAAAACCAGTGCTGGCAGCAACCCTGCATAAGAGATTGCATGACCTATAGTTTTAGCCATCTCACAACTACTAATAATCCCCCTTTCATGACAAGCACTACCAATGAAAAGCAATGGGAAAAGTAACAATAAGGCAAGGAGAAATGAGATTAAGGAGAATACCACTCCAGCTCCAACAGAGGAAATGCCAATTTTTTTAATGTAAGAAAATACTTTTTCTCGGTACATACTAATACTATCGTAGCATTTTTTAAAAAAATAAGAAAGCGAAGTAATCCACCAATATTTATACAATTAAATTATTTCAGAACAATCCTGTAATACTTCTTCTTACCCACTCTTAACAAGAATTCTTGTTTGTTTTTCAAACTTTTAATTTCCAAAAAAGTTTTAGTTGTTGGCTCGTCATCTATATAAATTCCTCCAGCAGCGATCAGATCCCGCGCTTCTCTTTTTGATTTTAATATCCCACTTGCAAGAAAATCAACAAGATTAATTTTATCTTCAGAAATAAATTCTTTTGCCACTTCAAAAGTCTCTAGGTTTTCTAGATTTGTTGCCCCGCTTTTATTTGCAAAAAGTTCTTCGGAAGTTTTTTTAGCTTTTTCTGCCTCTTCTTCACTGTGTACAAGTTTGGTAACTTCATAGGCCAGATATTTTTGGATAATTCTTTTACTTCCGTCTTTTGCCGCTTCTGTTAAAAGTTGATCATATTCATCTTTTTCTATTGCAGTGTAAATCTTCACATAATCTTTACAACCCTCATCGTCTGTATTTATCCAAAATTGGTAAAAATCAAAAGGTGAAGTTTTTTCCGCGTCGAGCCACACCGCACCAGCCTCACTTTTCCCAAACTTTTTCCCAGTGGCTTTGTTAATGATAAGTGGGTTTGTAATAATATGAGCTTCTTTTTCTCTTTTCTTTCTAATAAGTTCCACACCTGCTATACAGTTGGTCCATTGATCTGCCCCACACAATTGAACTGTACAACCATAGTTATCAAATAAATGTAAAAAGTCATAGCCTTGTAAAAGGGAATAAGAAAACTCAGTATAAGAAATCCCCGCTCCTCCCTCACCGATTCTATTGGCCACTATATCTTTTTTTATCATTTCACTAACATTAAAACTTTTTCCAATGTCGCGCAAAAACTCGAGCATAGTCATATTTTTAAACCAATCAATATTATTCACCAGTGTAAACTCATATTTTCCATAGATTTTTTGAATTTGTTTTTTCGCCATCTCGACATTGTGACGGATTATTTCTTCTTGTTGTAGTTGTCTTTCCGATTCTCTTCCACCCGCGTCCCCAACCAAACTCGTTGCCCCACCAGCGAGCACAATAGCCTTGTGACCATGACGTAAAAAACACATATCTATCATCATCGAGGCCAAGTTTCCGATTGTTTGGGACGGTGCAGAAGCGTCGAAACCGTGGTAAACAGTCAACTTATTTTCATCTATATATTTAATATCTTTAAAAGTTGTTTGGTAAATCAAACCTCTCCACGCCAACTCCTCACTTAGTGTCATCTTTTTCATAATTCTATTTTATCATAATAATACTTAAACAAAAAGAATAGCCCCGCATCGAGCGACTCGTATTGCGGGGCTAGAATTCACCTCTTTCTTAAGGAGATGAATCCGAGACATAACAGTTGGTAGCAACTATTTGTCTCTTGCTTGCGGTCCAGACAAGCTTAACAAATTATAACAGAATTTTTAAAAATTATCCGCCTCCAACTTTTCCTCTAATTCTTTTAAAATTTTTAGAAATTCTTGACGCACTTCTTTTGTCAGTGGGTTTCCATTTTGTATAGTTTTGTACAACTCCCAAGAGTCATAACCAACCGTTTCTTTTAATAAAATCATATTTTTATAACCCTTTGTAGCAGTCTCATAATCCTGGATCTCCATCACAGACAACGCACGCCCTATAAAATGCGAGAGACCGTGAACATAGGCCATCTCTCTGTCATGTTGTCCTGCTGTTTTTTCTAACACTTTTAATTTTAAATGATTTTCTAAAAAGTTTTTTATATCTAAATATTTATTTTCTTCTAGACTTACATTTGTCAGAACTATTGGTAAATTTTCAATTCCGTTTTTACCAGACTGTGGACCAAAAATCGGATGTGTTCCAAGTATTTGATTGTTTAAAAAATATTGTTTTAAAATTCGGAGTGGCTCTACTTTTACACTTGTCACATCGATCAAAATAGTTTTCTCAGAAATTTTATCTTGGATTTCTTTACAAACTTCTTCCAAATTTTGTAGTGGCACAGAAAAAATTATGTAATCTAGGTTTTGTAAAACTTTTTCATCTTTTTCTTCTCGCCCAAAAGTTGTAACCTCAAAAAATTTTTCCAGGTGTGGGACTATAAACTGTGTAAACTGCCCCTTCCCAATTATCCCAATTTTGACTTTATCTTTTTGCATATTTATTCTAAAGTTTTTTTAATTCTTTTTACACTCTCTTGCAAAATTTCACTATTAAAGGGTGTCTCTATGTTAAAAACCTTCTTACCTTTAGTATACACAACAATTACGTCCATTTCTATACCTAAAATTTTCATTAGACTGAAAACCCTTTCTTGCTGAAGTCTAAATGATTCTGGCAAAACTGTAATCGCTAGACCACGTTCTCTTTTCTTCAAGTAGACAGCAAGATCTAAAATTTCACAGCTAGGTACTTCTATTGTTTCATGACTTTGCCTCTGAGGGTTAAATATTTTTATTGTTTGATAGAGCCCTATCGTTCGTTTTTTACTTTCCACCTTAAAAGTAATTTTCTTTCCATTTTCTTGTACCTTTGGACCAGAACTATTCTTTAGCTTTTCTTTTAATCTTTCAATTAACTCAAACCCAGAACTAATAAAGTCTGACTCCTTCCAATGTTCCCAGTCTTTAGGGAAAACTTCTTTCAATCTCTCATATTCTCTACCAAAAACAGCTGCATATTTCCAAGATTCACCTGAAGTTCTACTCCTAGTAAAATTTTCAACTTCGTCTAAAAGTAAGATCGGTAAAAAGTTTAATTCACCAGAAAATTCTTTTTTTATTTTTTCTACCAGAGAAATATTAAAATCAATTCCTTCTTGACTTAGTTTTTCACGATACAAATAAGAATGGCTAGTTTCCACTGTTGGCATATTTTGGCAATAAATATTTTCTTAAACACAAAACCATAATTACAAAATTTAAAATTATTAGATAAAGTGAAAAACCATAAACTGGGAAAGCCCAAATTTTTACCGCAGCAAAAGTTGTTGACTGATTAAATACATAACCAAAATATGGGACTGGACTTTCTTTTTCTGGGTTCAGCCACGCATTTTTTATCGTAGGAATTGCCGCCAAAAAGTCTCCGATGATCGCTAACCACAAAGCAAAATTACTCTCCCTTGTTATCAACCAGATAACCAAAGCTAGAAAAGAAAGTATCCCACACGCATAGTCAAAATTTGAAGCTGTAAATTTATAGTTTCTTTTATAAAAAGTAGCAATAAAAACAAGCAGCGGTACAATAGTTGCAACAACAATAGGTAGAGATGAGAGTCTTCCTCCTTCATAAATAGAAATCACAGAGCCAACAAAAGTCGCCAAAAACCACATAAACCAAGAAACAATAGAAGGTTGTGCTTTATCCTCTAAAATTAATTTTATATAAAAGAAAGTAGAAACTAAACTAACAGCAGCCCCAACAAAAACTAAATATTGTAAATTTTCCATATCACTTTATTGTAACATTTTTTCTGCTTTCAATAAAATCAATACATTTTTGTAAAACTTCTTCAAAAGCTAAACTGGTAGTATCAATAACAAAATCAAAATGCTTATCTTCATTCAAATTTTTAATTCCGTACATATTTTCTATTCTTTGCCTGTGATCCTCTTCTCTTTGTAAACTTTTTTTCTTAGTATTTTCAAAATCCTCGATCGAAGTCCCAAATCTTTCTGGGTCTTGTTTAGAAGTTCTTTGGAATCTGGTTTCATCTTCACAAAATAATTTTATTTTTAAAGAGTCTGGAACATTAAACCAACCGAGTCTCGACTCTAAAACAAAATTGTCTTTTGTTAAACCAAATTCTTTTTGCATTCCATCAATCTTAACATCATCACTAAAATCTCCTGTATCTAACATATATTTGTCCCACTCTTCTATACTCAATCCACGACCAGATGCTAGTTGTCTCGCAAAATTTCCTCCAGAAATAAATTCAAAATCCAATTTTTTTGCCAAGGATTTGCCAATAGAAGATGTGCCTGTTCCGCTTAGCCCTCCGATTGTTATTTTCATAAAATTTTACCCACATTATATCACATGCTCCGCAGTAGCAAAAACCACCAGCCGTTTATTTTTTGTCTGCGCCCCTCGTAAAAAGTTTCCTTCACAAGTTATTAAATTCAGATTCCTTTCATTCGACTTCCCAAATATTTTTTCTAAAGGTGCATTTTTATAATCATAAATTTTTTTCTCCTTTACTAAAAATTTTATTTTTTCTCCTTTTTCTGTTTCTATTAAAATCTCATCTCCTTCTTTTAATAAATATAAATTTTTAAAAACCGCCCCAAAACCGAGTGTGTCAACTTCATGTCCATTGATAGTAGAGTTACCCGTCTCACCCGGCTTTGCACCATATTTATACCAACCGACTTTTTTTAGATCTGGCAAATTTTCCATATTCCCAAAATTATCTATCCCTACAGGAATAATTTTAGCCTCAAGACCGATTTTAGGAATAATTAATTTTGTGGGTAATAAATTACTTTTTTCAACTACCACAGACCCCCGGGGGTCTGTGGTAGTTTGCGAAAAAAAATTCCCAGCATAAAAAACTGGGAATAAATTGTATATTGTAACAAATGCAAAAACTAGAAATGCATAAAAAAATATTCTGGCTGATATACTTCTCTTAAGAATTTCCATCTTTTTAATTATTTTATTTTATTTTTTTATAGATCAAGTTTGATATTTCTGCTATGGCAAAAACTGTCAAAAACAAAGCTACGTACAACATATTGTCGTCACCAAGAGCTGTGTTTGGCATATTTGGTATATAGTTTTCACTTGTTGTTGCCGGCATCTCACCTCCACCCACTCCTTGTGGAAAATTTTGCATTGGTTGAGTTGTTGTGGGTAGTGCTTGAGCCTCTGCTGTTGGAACTACAAATCCTCCGCCTCCGCCTCCTCCAGATACTGGAGCAGACACAACAGTTCCTGATAAATTTCCACTAACTACTTCACCACCGGTTGATAATGTCCCACAATTATTTCCACAGTCTGCAGAGTACGACTCAGAAGAGTAACCCACAGAAGATTCATAATAACTATTATTTTCATTCATCATGTGGAAAGAGACTCTACTAATAAAAATTAATTACAGGAATTTAT
>CAYMOA010000004.1:33311-40609 GCA_964391935.1 uncultured Candidatus Saccharibacteria bacterium
TCATTCATCATGTGGAAAGAGACTCTACTAATAAAAATTAATTACAGGAATTTATAAAATAAGTTATACTGTGGGTATATGACAAATATATTTGGTTTCGGAGAAACCCACAAAGATTATAAAATAAAAGTTTTTAATGAAAGAGAAATACGTGCTGCGGCTGGAATCTTATTTTTATTTGCTATCTTAGCATTCATGAATTCTTTTTTACTGTGGGATTTTTTCTGGACTAAACTTTTTGTAACTTACTTCTTGTTTGATTTTATTATTCGACTTTTTATTAATCCAAAGTTTTCTCCGTCTATTATATTAGGTAGATATTTTGTACAAAATCAAAAACCAGAATATGTTGGTGCTCCGCAAAAAAAGTTTGCCTGGACTCTTGGTTTTTTACTCGGACTGATTTCTTTTGTACTTTTGGTGATTTTTAATATCGTAGGTCCGATCAATGCCATAATTTGTTTTACATGTTTGCCTCTTCTTTTTTCCGAGTCAGTTTTAGGAATTTGTCTAGGCTGCAAAGTTTATGGGATGTTTAATAAAACCGACTTGCAACTTTGCCCGGGCAATGTCTGTAAATTAGAGGAGCGAGAAGAAATTCAAAATATTTCTTATGTACAATATATTATTTTATTGCTGGCTATTATTTCAGTTATTCTACTTGCAGTTTCTGGAATTCTAAACACCGAGGTAACTCACTTGATGGGACATTAAACCTTTACAAACAGAGAAAAAAAGAGCATAATAAACAAAGAAAACATGAATGGAAAACTACACTTAGAAAAACTGACTTTGAAAAACAATAATTACCGTAAAGTAATACAAACTTGCAAGCACTCACAACTGGTAATAATGAGTTTACTCCCTCTCCAAGAGATTGGCTTAGAAACCCACAACACTACCGACCAGTTTTTTCGTGTTGAACACGGTAAAGCGAAAGTGGTATTAGGTAAAAAAAATTACAGCTTGGTTTCTGGTGACTCCATTATTATTCCTGCAGGAACAAAACACAATATTATAAATACTTCGAAAACTGAAAAATTAAAACTATATACCGTGTACTCTCCAGGAGTTCACAAACCAGGTACAGTCCAAAAAACTAAACCAGAAAATGATTAGGGAGTATATTTAGTTAAAATGTGTCCATAATTTATTATATTTATTATTCCCATTCAATTGTAGCAGGTGGTTTTGAACTTATATCATATACGACTCTTGTTACACCTTTTACCTTATTTACAATTTCATTAGATATCAATGCTAGGAAGTCATAGGGTAAATGCACCCAGTCCGCTGTCATACCATCGACACTCTCTACTGCACGCAAAACTATTGTGTAACCATATTTTCTTTCATCACCCATAACTCCAACACTTTTGACTGGGAGTAAAATAGTACAAGCTTGCCAAACTTTCTGGTATAATTTTTTCTCTTTTAACAAATCTATAAAAACATTATCTGCTTCTCGCAAAATTGAAATTTTCTCGTCTGTTATTTCTCCGAGAATCCTAACTGCTAGTCCTGGACCTGGAAAAGGATGTCTATTTAAAATTTCTTCATTTATCTTTAATTCATTTCCAACTTTTCTCACCTCATCTTTAAACAAAGTGTTCAGCGGTTCTAGAAGTTTCAATTTCATATAGTCAGGAAGTCCTCCTACATTGTGATGTGATTTTATTGTCTGTGAATGCTTTCCTTTTTTTGAAGACTCTATAATGTCTGGATAAATTGTGCCTTGACCAAGCCACTTAATATTTTTTATTTTCTTTGACTCTTCGTCAAACACTTCAATAAAGATTTTTCCAATAATTTTTCTTTTTTGTTCAGGGTCAGATATATTTTCTAGTTCTTTCAAAAATATTTTATTTGCATCTACTCCTTTAATATTTAAACCCATCTTTTTGTAACTTTTCAAAACATTTGCAAATTCATTTTTTCTTAAAAGTCCATTGTTCACAAAAATACAATATAAGTTTTTACCAATTGCTTTTTTAATCAAAATTGCAGCAACAGTAGAGTCTACACCACCACTCAAACCAAGGATTACTTTTTCATTTCCAACTTTTTCTTTTATTTCTTTTATTGCATTGTCCACAAAACCTTTTGGTGTCCAACTTTTTTTGCATTTACAAATTTTGAAAATAAAATTGCTGATTATTTTCATTCCATCTGTTGAGTGGTAAACCTCAGGATGAAATTGTACACCGTATGTATTTTTATCTTCTAGAAAATATCCAGCGATTTTCACATCTTTTGTGCTTGCAATAATTTTTCCTGCTTTTGGTAAGTTTACTATTGTATCTCCGTGACTCATCCAAACTTGAGAATTATGTTTAACACCACTAAACAATACAGAATTTTCAGCTATATGCGATAAATTAGACCTACCATATTCTCTGATTTTAGAACTTACAACTTTTCCTCTATTTAGTTTTGCAATTAGTTGCGCACCATAACAAATTCCAAAAATTGGAATATTCAGAGTAATACTTTTGTCTAAAATTTTGAAATCAAAAATTGGTCGGTCTTTTTGGTTAACTGAAAAAGGTGAGCCAGCTAAAATTATTCCCTTAATTTCTTTTGTTACCTCAACATCTTCAGGATAAATTATTTCAGAATAAACCCCCAACTCTCTGATTCTTCTCGCAATTAATTGTGTATATTGTGAGCCAAAATCAACTATTAAAATTTTTGCTTCTTTCATTTATGTATTATACACCTTTTTGTGTCAGTGAGTGGATTTGCCGTCGAATAAATTTTGTTCGCTTCGCTTTTCACAAAATTTTTCTCTGGCCTGCCTCCTTCGTTTTGGTTCGCTGTCGCTCACAACAAAACTTCAGTCCGGCTTGCAAGTCCATCAAAACAAAAAGAAATAAGCCCCGTTTGGGGCAATTTCTTTTTGTGTCAGTAGATGGACTTGCACCATCGACCTTAGCTTTATGAGTGCTATGCTCTAACTACCTGAGCTATACTGACTTATTCTCTCATTATAACATTTTTTCTTAAAAAATCTATAGCAACCTATTGTGAATTCTCTATATAAATGTTACTCTAAATCATACCTAACTATGTTTAAAAAAATAAATAAAAAAACTTTATTAGTGGTAATTATAATTTTCATTATCTTTCTTTCACTTCCATTTTTTACATTTAAAAGTTTTCAACTCTCTCGTGACTTTAATCAAAACTCCGTCGCAGGGAAAGTTGTCGTAGTATCAGAAAATTTTGTAGAAATAGAAGACGCCAGAAAAGAAATTAAAAGAATTAATTTTAATAGTAACCTAGAAATTAGCAAAGGGAGAACTCCGGCAAATGTTTCCGATCTTGCGACAGGTACATTTATAGTAGCTGAGCTTGACCCAGAACAAAGAGAATTCCCTACCGCACTCAAACTGCGCATTCTCGACCCCAGAGACCCAAAGTTTGAAAAATAATTATGCCTTTCGAAAACTTTTCAAAAAAAATCATTCACCTACTCCCATTTTTATTTGTAATTCTTTTTACTGTGCTCGCTTATATCTATGTCGATACAAAAAGTTTACTTGATTGGATAGGTTTAGAAAACGCCCACCTTATGATGTTTTTAATTTCTTTTGCTGGCGGGCTCACAACTTTTAACTTCATTCCATATTATTCTGTGATTATTTTACTTGTGTCTGCAGGTCTCAACCCATTATATGTTGGGATATATTCTGCGCTTGGCATCATGTGTGGCGATACTTTTTCCTATTTTATGGGTTATTCTGGAGGACAAATTATCCCAGGAAAATATAAAGACATATTTACAAAAATTGGTAACTTTGCAACCAAAAAACCCAAACTATTTATTTTTGCAAGTTTTCTCTATGGAACTTTTAGTCCTCTGCCCAATGATTTTATAACTGTATCCGCAGGTATTGCTCGTATTCCCTATTTAAAAATTATTGTGCCTCTGATGCTAGGAAATTTAATTTTTAATATTGGTTTTGCTTACCTTGCGCTTTACGGTGACCAATATTTTACAATAATTCTCCAAACATTTTATACCTATATTCCTGCATCTTTGGCCACTTTTGCATTCTGACCGCAAGCCATATCCCTTTTAAGAATTTAATTTCTTCAAAAAAGTCACTTCCTTTTGGAAAACCATGTTCTAACAAAATTTTATCCATTTCTGTAAAATATTTTATTCTTTGTGTTTCTGTATACCTATATCTCCCGTTTATTTCTAGCTCGATATCTTTTTTTAGAGGAAAATGAATTGGGTACACAAATAGACCATAAACATCAAAAATAATTGGCGCATAAAAACCATCCTCAAAATCAATAACCCCATCAGGAAAAATATTATATGGGTTATAGTCTCCATGCGAAAATACAAATGGAAACACTTTCAATTTTTCTTGGACTAACTCAAGTCTTTTTAAAATTTTCTCTTTTAATTCTGGCAGCTCATCGGTTAGCCAATCAACATGCAAACCTGTAACAGTTTCTGCGAATCTATTTTCCAAAACAGAATCATTAATATGAGCAGTCAATAATTTTTTAGATTCTTCTATTAACAAGTCAAAATTATCGTCAGATATATTCCCCTGTTTTTCATAATCATCTGCAAATATTTCGCCAAATAATTTTTCACCCAAAGATTTTTCAATAAAATATGAAAATTCTCCAACTATTCCTTCTTCTAGGATTTCAGAGACCGGGTATCCTTGTGATAAAAGTTTTTTATGGTTGGTCAGATCTTTTTCTATCTTTGTTTTTTCTCCAATTCTTAAAATTTTACTTTTATCTTCACTTAAATAAATCGCACTTATTCCTTCTCTTTGAGTTTTAATTAAAAAATGTTTTTCATTATTCAAAACTTGGCAGTACTCAAATAAAATTCCAGCTTCTGTAAAAAGTCCTTCCTTTTCGTTCTTTGGTTCTTCAAATTCTTTTTCAAATTTTTCTAAAGCTTCCAAATTCAAATCATGTTGACCATCTTTTTCTCTACCGAAGACTCTTTTATATCTCGTCTCTTTTGTTATATCAAAGAAAATCAGTTTTACTTCTCCTCCCAATTTCTCAAACATTGCTTTTATCACTTCTCTGTCTTTTTTCTTCCAAAAACCAAAATCTAAAATCACATTTTTATTTTCTTTAACTAACTGTTTTGATTTTTCTAAAATTTCTTCCTTTAGGTTTTCCTCAAATTCTGCATATTTTGTTTTATCATAATCTTTACCAAACTTCTTAAAAAATTCCTCATCCAAAGTAAAACGAACAGTATTTACATTTTCTAAGTTTTTAGCGAAATGTGTTTTACCTGAACCAGGAAGACCACAAAGTAAATATAGAGTCGTTTTATTCATAAAATTTATTTACATAAGTTTTCATAATCTTTTCCCAACTAAGACCTTTATTTTTCTTTAAAAATTTTTTAACTAAATAGTAACCGATTGAATATCCTGTCCATCTTTTAAAACCCTTACTTCCATAAAAAATATCTTCATAGTCCTTCTGCTTTGTAGAATTTAAATATGGTTTAATTTTATCTAACTCTTTGATAACCTCCTTTTCATTTAGTGCCTTTGACCAGGGTGCAATTTTTCCTCCAACCATATATTCTCTAAAATGTTCTGCCAGCCCTTCCAAAATTAGTTTGTCTTTTATAGTAAGATACAAATTGTTTTGTACTTCATAAAAATATAAATGATTAAGTTCATGTGCAAGGGTTTTTATAATTCCTTTTTTATTAATCTTTGTGATATCAATATAAATATGCACAGTTCTGAAATAAGTTGCTGTTGCACTAGACCCATCAAATTTTTTTGATTCAGATTCACTTGGATACCAAGGCATTATAAAGTATCTGTTACCTCTCTTTTTCATTGGTAAAACCTTTTGAAACTTTTCTTCAAATTCAAAGATAATGTTTTTGATTTTTTCTAAGTTCTTAATAGTTGGAGTTTTAAATTTACTTTTATTATTCCCAACTTTACTTTCGTAATCTTTTAGAAAATCATCATCAGTTAAATAACCCATTAGCTCATTTACTTTTTCTTCCTTAGCCATTTCTAAAACTTTTTTTGGAGTTAATTTTAAATTACTTTCTTCTGGAAAAAAGAAATATATCTCACTGTATTTTGATTCAACCTTTGTTTTCATATTTTAATTATATCAAACTTTTGTCTTTAAAAACTCTGCGAACTCACCCCAGACCTTTCCTTTACCCTGAATCTTCTCCCCACTTATATTGTTTTCTTCTATATATTTTCCATCAAATCTAACCACCTTGTGCAACTCATTACCTCCTATGTGATATGCAGTCTCTGCTATTTCACCCTCTAAGATCCACTCAAATTTCTTCCACCCATTTTTATCTACATATACAATATTATCAATAGCCAATATCTTTCTGTCAGTTTTATCTTTCATTAGGTTCAGCCAATCCGCTGCTGTAAACCAATTATTTACATATTTCATAAATGCCCCAGGGAAACCGTTTAGTGCTGGAATTTCCCAAGAACTGTCAGTAATAAATAGAGGTTCTTGTAAAATTTCAAAAGCTTTCTCTGCTTTATTCTATACTAATTTTATGATAATCGGAATCTTGTATCTCTGGAATATCTAAATTTTTTTGTTCCAAAATTATACCTGCGTGTTCCAACATTCTTTGTGCAAAGGCAAATTTATTCTTATTCCCTGTTACATAACTTATTTTCATATTATTTTTTAAAATATTTATCTAATACTTTTTTATACCCACTAACATATTCATAATTTTCATATGTTTCTTTATTTACCCACATAAACTCATCCAACTCTAATTCTTGTAACTTTATTTCCCCACTTAAAAATTTGCAGATAAAAATTATAGCGAAGGCGTGTTTGACACTAGTAACTTTTGTTTTTTCTAAAAATCGGAAAAAACTATCAAAATAATTCTCCACAGAAATTTCTACACTATCACCCAACTCTTCTTTGATTTCCCTAAGTAAACAATCAGCTAAACCTATTTCCATTTCACTTTCTTGGATTCTCCCACCAGGCAGTCCCCATTTGCCACTAGACAAATCCCACTTACTCCAATTTTCTTTTACAATCAAAACCTCTCCATTTTTGTTTCTCAAAATTGCTTTTGCCCCAACATAAGAAACAATATTGTTATTTTCTTGCATAAATTTTTATTATCTCCTCAGCAGTTTCTTCTGGAGTTTTATTTTTTGTATCCACCCGAACCCCAAAGTAAGGATTGTGAATATTATTTTCATAATGATAAAGCAATCTCTAGACCCGGGTCTAGAGCGAATATTTGAAAATTTTCTAAAAAACTT
>CAYMOA010000005.1:0-19907 GCA_964391935.1 uncultured Candidatus Saccharibacteria bacterium
CCATTCCGCCACTCGAGCAATAGAAAGATTTTACCACAAAATGTTGATTAATGAAATATGTTTGCTATACTCGAGTACATAAAACTATGTTTGATATATTCAAATGGTTCTTTGGGATAGTTGGAGTAATAATTTTGGCATATTTGATCATATTGGCTTTTAAGGGGATACTCTCATTTACAACTGGTGAAAAAGTGGATGTTGGGACATCTACTTCGGAAAATGTTTTAGCTAGTACCACTACAACTTTTAAAGACTGGTTACAAAAACTTTATACCCCTGCTCCCTTTGCTGCTGGTGGAGTAGTTGTAGAACATAGAAACCCCATCGCAGATAAAATATTAAACGCATATTCTGATTATGATTTTTATGGGAACACTCAGGATGATTTTGATACGCGCTGGGGAGGTCAAAAGATAGAACCAGCTACAAAATCAAATGACCAACAAGTAAATGCAGATGAAGATACAAAAAATACTGGTGAGATAAAGACAGAATTAAGTTCTGACTCTGTTGTTGAGAATAACCAAATAATCTATGGCTCTGCCAAAGAAGAAATTTTTAATGAAAGAAGTTTTCCGATTACCATTCTCGATCAAAATAAAAAAGTTATTGGTTCGGCAAAAGTTTTTGTTAATGGAGAGGTTAAAAAAGATGGATTCATACCTTTTCGTGGGGTTATCTCATTCATCAAACCAACTACCAATACTGGATATATGATGTTAAATAATGAGAGTAATATTATAAAAATAAATTTTACCAAAAGTACCACAATCAAAGTTTCAAAAAAATTACCTGGTTTAATTTTCCCTTCACCAAAAATGGTGAGTCAAAAATGTGTAGTTGCCGGTTGTAGTATGCAATTTTGTGTAGAACAAAATGATGCAAACAGATTAGTATCAACCTGTGAATATAACCCGTCTTATTCTTGCTATAGAAATGCTGTGTGTGAAAGAAATACAGACACAGGAAAATGTGGATGGAAAATCGACAATACACTCGCTGCTTGTTTACAAAATATGTAATTTAAAACTTCCCACACCGGCGCTGTTGGGTAGTTAGGGTGAAGTGCTTTTTATACTATGGATTTAAACAACCCCACACAACAAATAAATACCGGTCCTGTGGAAGAGTACAGACCAAGATTCTTACAACAGACCAAATTGATCCAAGAGTTAACTGGTTCTGATGAAAAAGATATTATAGAAACAGCCAAAAAAAATTATATGGCTGATTGGCTTTTGAATTATGTGTCAAAATTTTATAATGAAGCCGAGCAAGAAATTTTATCCCCAAGAAAATTTAGAAATCTTGTAATAGTTCGAGGTGTCTACTCTCACTTTATGAAGAGAAAACTTTCTTATTCTTTACCTCAAATCGGCAGACGTCTGGGAAATAGAGACCACACCACTATATTAGGAGTAATTAGAAAAATAGAGGAAAAAATGGCACAAGACTTTGAGTTTAAAGAAACGCTGGATAGGCTGTGGGAAAACGCCGAAAAAGACTTTGAAGTGTATGTTAAAAGTGAAAATAAGCAAATAAATCAAGTTAACCCTGCAGACTTGCAAAATGAGTAGAAAAATGTTATTATTTTGAGCAATTGATTGAGTAAAGACCGGACCTTAGTTTTCTTAAGTTTTTATATAAAAAATTATTAATTTAACAGAAACAAATCCAGTTTTTTTTATTTTTAAAAAACTGGTGCCATAAAAATTATGCCAACCTCTTTAATTCAAAAACACTTTTCAAAATATCGTGAGCCACTTACAGAAATTCCCAATCTTGTACAAAATCAAATTGATTCCTATAACCTTTTCTTAAAAGAGGGTTTTGGAAATGTATTGCGTGAGTTTACACCTATTTCTGACTACTCAGGAAAAAAGTTTGATTTGGAAATTGTATCATTTGAAATAGGAGCCCCAAAAATGTCAGAGCTAGATGCAAAAATAAAAAAGCAAACTTTTGATGCACCAATACGTGCAAAATTTAAATTAAAAAATAAAACAACTGGAGAAGAAAAAACTCAAGAACTTTTTCTTGCTGACATACCACTCATGACTTCTCATGGTTCATTTATAATAAACGGTATCGAAAGAGTTATTGTGGCTCAACTTATCCGTTCTTATGGAGTTTTCATTGCAGCAGAAGAAGTAAAAGGAAAAGAATTTTATGGAGCAAAAATTATCCCTGCACGTGGAGTGTGGATTGAACTTCAAACAACCAATGATAATGAAATTGTTGTAAGAATTGATAAGAAAAGAAAATTTGGAATAGTTACACTATTACGTGCTTTTGGATATAAAACTAATGAAGATATCTTGGCAGCATTCACATCTGACAAGTCTCGTGCCTATGTAAAAAAACTAATGGAAACTGACGAGGTAAAAACCCAAGCTGACGCCTATGTAGAACTTTATAAAAAAGTACGTGACGGTGACTTGGCAAGTGCAGAAAATGCAAAAGAATATTTTAACTCAATTTTCTCAAAAGAGAGATATGACTTTTCACTTGTTGGTCGTCACCGTTTTAACAAAAGATTTGGGCTACCACTAGAAGGTAAAGAAGTAGAAAGAAAAAGTTTTTCAAAAGAAGATTTGGTGATGGTTGTGCAATCGATTATCGATGCCAATGATAACCCTGAGTCAGTATCAGATGATATCGACCACTTAGGTTCTCGTCGTGTTCGTTTTGTGGGAGAAATAATCGAAGGTCGTATCCGTACAGGTATGATCCAAGTAAAAAGAAATATCCAAGATCGTATGTCCGTAGTTGAGGCAGATACTAATCAGCCAACTGCAATTGTAAACCAAAGACCATTGCAAGCCCGTATCAAAGAATTTTTTGCAACAAACCAATTGTCACAATTCATGAACCAAGATAACCTTCTCGGGGAAATTGAACACTTGAGAACTTTGTCTGCGATGGGTCCAGGAGGTCTGAGTGCTGAGCGAGCATCATTCGAAGTTCGTGACGTGCACACGTCACACTATGGTCGTGTTTGTCCTATCCACACTCCGGAAGGTCACACTATCGGTTTGATCTTGCGTATGTCTGTTTACTCTCGTGTAAACAGTTTTGGAATCATTGAAACTCCATATGCAGTTGTAAAGTCTGGTAAGATTTCCGGAAAAATAATCTATTTAAATGCACTCGAAGAAGAGTCATATGTAATTGCTCACCAAGGTTTAAACTATGACTCAAAAGGAAATATTACTGATGAGTTTGTACAAGCTCGTGTTAGAACTATTCCAGGTATTATTGCAAAGGATGAAGTAGAACTGGTTGAAGTCTCTACATTCCAACAATTCTCCGTTGCAGCGGCAATGATTCCATTCTTAGAAAATGACGACGCCAACCGAACATCCATGGGTGCGAACATGCAAAAACAAGCCACTCCTTGTATTATTCCTGATTTACCACTCGTAGCATCTGGTTATGAGTCAGAGTATGCAAAATATACTGGACGTTTGATCTATGCACCTGCTGATGGAGTAGTAACATACGTTGATGCTTCTAAAGTTGTTTTCAAACCAGACACAGAAGTTAATGGAAATAAAAAGGAAATAACTTATACACTCGCAACATTCCAAAGAACTAATCAATTTACCAATTTCCACCAACGTCCGTCTGTTCTTCCTGGACAAAAAGTTAAAAAAGGTCACGTTTTGGTGGATGCTTCTACATCTCACTCAGGACAAATCGCACTTGGTCAAAATGCTCTTGTTGCATTCATGACTTGGAATGGTAACAACTACGAAGATGCGATCATCATGTCAGAGAGAATGGTTCGTGGGTCAAAGTTTACTTCGATCCATATCGAGGAATTTGTATGTATGGTTCGCGAAACAAAACTCGGTCCCGAAAGTACTACTTGTGATATTCCAAATGTTGGAGAAAATAGATTGAAAGATCTTGATGTAAATGGAATTATCCGTATCGGTGCAGAAGTAGAGCCGGGTGATATTTTAGTTGGTAAAATTACTCCAAAAGGAGAAACTGAACTGAGTCCAGAAGAAAGATTGCTTCGAAGTATTTTTGGTGAAAAATCTCGAGAAGTAAAGGACACTTCTATGCGTGTTGAAAATGGAAAGCGTGGTCGTGTTATTGGTGTGAAAGTTTTTGATAGAACTAAAGGTGACAACCTAGAAACTGGTATTTTAAAAAGAATCCACGTAGAAGTTGCACAACTTAGAAATATCCAGGTTGGTGACAAGTTAGCTGGTCGTCACGGTAACAAAGGTGTTATCTCAGTAATTTTGCCACAAGAAGAAATGCCTTTCATGGCTGACGGAACTCCGATAGATATCGTATTAACTCCACTCGGTGTACCTTCTCGTATGAACTTGGGACAAATTTTAGAAATTCACCTAGGGCTCGCAGCCAACACTCTTGGTTACCAAGCAGTGGTACCACCATTCCAAGGTGCAACTCCAGAAGAAATTTCGCAAGAACTTAAAAAAGCAGGATTTAACGAAAATGGAAAAATTGCATTGTACGATGGTCAAACTGGTGAAAAATATGAACAAGATATCGCGGTAGGTGTGATGTATATGTTGAAACTCCACCACATGGTTGAGGATAAAATCCACATGCGATCGACTGGTCCATACTCACTCATCACTCAACAACCACTCGGTGGTCGTGCTCAAGGTGGAGGTCAAAGACTTGGAGAAATGGAAGTGTGGGCACTGGAAGGTTATGGTGCAGCTCACACTTTACGAGAAATGTTAACAGTTAAATCAGATGATATCGTTGGTAGAACAAGAACATTTGATGCGATAATTAAAAACGAACAAATCCCAGAACCAGGAATCCCAGCTTCATTTAATGTATTGAAAAATACTTTACGTGGACTTGCTCTTGATGTGGGAATCCTTGGTGGTGATAAAGAAGGTACAGATGAATATCTGAAGTCAGAATATCTAAAAAATCGTGGGGTAGATATCGACGAACAACTTGGTCTTGATGAAGAAGATGCAGCGGATCTCCATGAAGTTGACGAAGAAGAAGACTTTAAAGGGTAATAAATATGAGAACAATATCTGATGTTAAAAAGGACCTAAGCTGGATCATGAGCTTTGTAAAAACTTCAAGAATGGCTGGATATAAAGTAGACGCCCATGAGCTAAAAAGCATACTAGATAAATTATATGAGGAACGCGCAGAAATTGAACAAGAGAATTGGATAGAGTGCTACCAAGAATGGAATAGTGACTTACAGAAAGAGACAAAATAAATTAATAACATAAAAAATTTAGTAATAATTCGTGTAGGGCGAATAAAAAGAAACCGACGGGTTACGTCCCGTTATTAAAAAAATAATTGCAAAGTTGCATATGCAAAACAAAAAAATAGTTCGAAATAATTTTAAAGAGATACAACTCAAAATTGCATCTCCCGCAAAAATCAAAGAGTGGTCATATGGTGAAGTTTTAAAACCAGAAACTATCAACTACCGTACTGGTAAATCAGAGCGTGGAGGTCTTTTTGATGAGCGCGTATTCGGTCCTACAAAATCTTTTGAATGTTATTGTGGAAAATATAAAAGAATACGTTACAAAGACATTATTTGTGAAAAATGTGGAGTTCAAGTTACTGACTCTATTGTTCGACGTGAACGTATGGGTCATATCGAGCTGGCTACACCGGTGTCACACATCTGGTATTTAAAAGGCACTATCCCTGCACCACTTTCACTTATTCTCGGTGTACAACAATCTCAACTAGAAAAAGTAATCTATTTTGCTGGTTATATTGTAACTCGTGTAGATGAACAAGAAAAGTTAAAACTTTTAAAAGATTTGGATACAGAATTTAAAGATAAACTTGGAAATGCAAAAGATGAAGAAACTAAAGAAAGACTTCGTGAACTTTTAACACAAGCAAAAGAAGAAATTAAATCAATTGCTCTTTGGCAAGTTCTTGACGAAGTAAAATACAATAAATATGCAGGAAGATATTCTAATGTTTTCGAAGCAAGTATTGGTGCAGAGGCTGTTTATGACATTCTTAAAAATTTAAATCTAGAAAAATTTGAAAAAGAGTTAGCCGAAGCTCTAGAAAACAGTGGTGCAGCAGGAGAAGAAAAATTACAAAAAAGACTATCTCTTGTTCGTGCACTAAAAGAGTCAGGGCAAAGACCAGAATGGATGTTTATCAAAACTCTACCTGTTATCCCTCCAGGACTTCGTCCGATGGTAGCTCTAGAAGGTGGTCGCCACGCAACCTCTGACGTTAACGACCTTTACCGTCGTGTGATCAATAGAAACAATCGTCTTAAAAAACTAAAAGCTATTGGTGCACCAGATGTTATCTTGCGAAATGAAAAACGTATTTTACAAGAAGCTGTGGACTCACTGATGGATAACTCTGCTCGTGGTGCAAAAGAAATGGCAATGAATGCAACTCAACGCCGTCAATTGAAATCATTAGCCGACAACTTGCAAGGAAAGCAAGGAATGCTTCGTCAAAACCTGCTAGGTAAACGTGTGGACTACTCAGCCCGCTCGGTTATTGTGGTTGGACCAAGACTAAACCTAAATGAATGCGGTCTGCCAAAACACATGGCTTTAGAATTATTCAAACCATTTATTATTTCTAAACTTTTGGAAAGAGAGTTTACTTTTAACATCAAAGGGGCGAATAAATTAATCGAAGAAGGGACAGCAGAAGTTTGGGCTATTTTGGAAGAAGTGATCGAAGGAAAATATGTTCTTCTAAACCGTGCACCAACTTTGCACCGTCTTGGAATACAAGCTTTTAAAGTAAAACTTATCGAAGGTAATGCTATCCAACTACACCCTCTAGTTTGTCCTGCGTTTAACGCGGACTTTGACGGGGACCAGATGGCTGTTCACTTACCACTAGGAGAGGAGTCTCAAATGGAAGCAAAAGAAATAATGGCAGCTCACAAAAATATCCTAAAACCAGGAGACGGTGTGCCCACATTTTTCGGAAAACTTCTGGATATTGTTCTTGGTGTTTACTGGATGACGACTTTGATCGAAGCCGAAAAGCCAAAATATTTCTCATCACCAAACGAAGCAATCCTAGCTCATGAGAATGGAGTAGTATCTTTTAGATCAAAAATAATTGTACTGCCGACATCTTCGCCAAGATATGCAAAATTTGATGGTAAAATTTTTGAAACAACTGTTGGTAGACTTCTATTCAACTCGGTTCTTCCAAATGACTATGGTTTCGTAAATGAAACATTAGATAAGAAATCTGTATCTAAATTATTAGAAGATGTTATTGATAGATACGGATTAGAAAACTCTTGGATTATTTTTGACAAAGTAAAAAACTTCGCCTTTGGTTATGCAACCAAGTCTGGTGTTACTTTTGGTCTATTTGACGTAGAAATCCCGGTTGAGAAAAAAGCAATTATAGAAGAAGCTAATAAACTGGTTAAAGAGGTTGAGTCAAACTACAACGAAGGTTTCTTGTCTGACGAAGAAAGATACAAAAAGATTATTGAGATCTGGTCTAGTGCGAAAACAAGAATTGAAAAATCATTACCAAACGCCTTCAAAAAAGGAAATCCAATCATGGACATGGTGGGTTCAGGAGCTCGTGGAAACTATGGACAATTAAACCAATTAGCGGGGATGAAGGGTCTTATCCAAAACAACACTGGCCGTACGCTTGACTTCCCAATTTTGAATTCATATAAAGAAGGTCTTACACCAATTGAATATTTCGTAACTTCTTATGGTGCGCGTAAAGGTGGATCAGATACAGCTCTTAAAACAGCTCAAGCTGGTTACTTTACTCGTAAACTTGTTGATGTGGCGCAAGATACCATGATCTCAGAAGAGGATTGTAAAACAAAAGAAATTAAAATTGTTACAGCACAAAATATTTCTGGTATCGAGATCCCTCTTTGGAAAGGTATTTGGGGAAGAATATTGGCTGCTGACGTTGTACATGAAGGAAAAGTAATTGCTAAAAAGGGTGATTTATTGAAACAATTCGAAGCAAAAGAAATTGAAAAATCAGGAGTAAAAGAAGTTTCCATTAGAACTCCATTAACTTGTAAAGCAGAACGTGGCCTTTGTCAAAAATGTTATGGACTAGACATGGGACGTGGAACACTGGTAAGAATGGGAGAAGCGGTAGGTATCGTCGCGGCCCAAGCTATCGGAGAACCAGGAACACAGTTGACGATGCGTACTTTCCACTCTGGAGGTGTAGCAGAAATCGACATTACTCAAGGTCTCCCTCGTGTTACCGAGCTGTTCGAAAAGAGAATGCCAAAAACTCAAATCCCAGCAACTCTCGCTCCTTTTGATGGAGAGATAGTGGAAATAATCCAAAATGCTGCAGGTGAGGGCCACAAGAAAAATCTTGGTGGCAAAGTTATAACCATTCTCGGAGATAAAAGTTCTGCTCAACTCGAGGTTAACAATAAACGCGTAATTACAGTAAAAGTTGGAGATCGTGTATCTGCTGGAGACTTACTAACTGATGGTTCTGCCGACATTGAACAACTATTTGCAATATCAGGAGAAGAAAAAGCGCAAGACTATATTGCTGAAGAGGTTACAAAAGTTTATGAACTACAAGGTGCGAGTATTTCTCGAAAGCACTTGGACATTATTATTAAACAAATGTTTAGTCGTGTGGAAATAACCGAAGGTGGTGATACAAAATATTCTGCCGGAGATATTATCCCAGACTATACAATTGTAAAAGAAAATAAAAAGGTAAAAGAGAAAGGAATGAAAGAAGCCAAGTTTGTACAAATTGTACAAGGTATTACACAGGCATCTCTCACAACTGAGTCATGGTTGTCAGCTGCATCTTTCCAAAACACTACAAAAATCCTCATCAAGGCTGCAACTCGTGGTCAAACAGATGAGTTAGTAGGTTTGAAGGAAAATGTTATGGCAGGTAGACTTGTTCCAGTTGGAACAGGATTCAAATCAAAGAAAGATAAAAAAGCTTTGGAAGAATCAATTGAACTAAAAACAGATTCTAAAGAAAATTCTGATGAAGCTCCAGAGGCTTTTGAAGAAGAAATCCTAGAAACTGCAGACAAAGAATAAGACTAAGAATAAATCCACAACAAAAAAACACTTTAAATAAAAGTGTTTTTTTGTTGTGGATTATGGTAAAATTGGTAAATGAAAATAGGATACCAGGGGGTAGACGGTGCTTATAGTCAAATGGCCGCAGAGCACTTTATTAAAGAAAATAAACTTAATAAAGCTCAAGTTGTTGGGTGTGCAGACTTCGAAAGTATTTTCTCAAAAGTAGAAAACGGTGAGTTTACCTATGGGATAATTCCCGTAGAAAACTCACTTGCCGGGTCTATACACAAAAACTTTGACTTGTTGGGGAGGTTTGATCTCAAGGTTGTTGGGGAAGTTTATGTGCATGTAAATCATCAGTTGTTAGTTCTAGCAGGCACGAAAAATGAAGAAGTAAAGGAAATCTATAGTCATTTTCAGGCGCTTGCGCAATGTGAATACAATATAAAAAAATATTTTCCGCAGGCCAGAGTTATAGAATATTTTGACACTGCAGCATCAGCAGACTTTGTAAAAAAACAAAATGATAAAACCAAAGCATGTATCGCAAGTAAAAAGGCTGGGGAAATTCACGGTTTAAAAGTATCAAAAAAAGATTTTCAAGACGACAAAGAAAACTATACGAGATTTTTGATTGTTGCAAAAAATTATGCGAATTTCACTAACCACAAACCAAAAGACTTTTATAAAACCTCAATAGTTTTTACGGGTGGTAATGTGACCGGTTTTTTATTTAAGGCTCTGGCTTGTTTTTCTCTGCGTGATATTAACTTGTCAAAAATCGAAAGTCGCCCTGTACCCAAATCTCCTTGGTCATATTATTTTTATTTGGACTTTGAGGGTAAGTATGACGACGAGAAAATAAAAAATGCTATCAATAATTTAAAAGAAATTGCCAATGAAATAAAAGTTCTTGGATCATACAAGGCAAGTAAGATATAGATTGTATATTTATTTTTTGCAAATGTTATACTTTTAAAATATGAAAATAAAATTACCAGGTTTAATTGGTGCTGTAGTTGCGGCAACAACACTAGCCAGTCCTGCTCAAAGCCAGGTTCCAAAAGAGGAAAAATTGCAGGTTCAGATGTTAGAACAAAAGTTAACCGTTGAGCAGGAAATTGTAATTGCAGATGCTCTAGGTATAACACTTGAGGAACTAACACAATTGCAAAAAAAATATGAGTTTAAGTTTCCAATTAAGTGTGGAAAAGGAATACCTTGTGTGGTGGTTGTAGGGCAAACACACACAGGTCCAGATACACACGAAGATGACATATTAAAATTCATGGACGAGATAATTGTAGACCAAACAAGTCAATACAACTTTTTTGAATATCTTAAGCAAACTTCCAAAAAACCGATGCCAAAATGTATATATATGGAAGGGTATACTCCAGAAGTTTTACATTCAATTAAAGAAATAGAAGCAAGCTATCTTTTGTTTGTCAAGATAATATCAGAAGTAACATTTAACACACCGATAAAAAATGACGAAGATTTTAGTAAAAAAATTGAAACAATAAAATTTTTGCTTAGTTTTATTGAAGGATTAGAGGGATATCATGCCTATGGCGAAAATATTTTGGCTGGATTCAAAAAATTTGAAATTATCTTGCGAAACAACCCAAGTATTTCTCCTGAAAATTACAAGATTTTTTCTGAAATTGAGCGCCCTTTGAATGCTCTGGTTAAAAAAAGAGGAAAACCAAATAAGTTAGTAAATGGTGGTGCAATGCAGTTTGCAAGAGAAAATAATCTTGAAATCGCATGTGCAAGTGAAAACAGTGAGCTTTTGGCTGCAGGGTTTAAGCTAACTTGGGGAAATAATAAAGAAAAACACTTTTTTCTCAACTTAATGGAATTTGCGGAAAGTCTACACAAGCTTGCCGACTCTTTAAAAGGAATAGACACAATGGAACAGAGTTACAGAGATATACAAGAGTTAGCGGATAAAGCTTCTGGCAAGGCTCAGGCTTATCTAGACAGAAAAAAGAAGGTTGTAATTGCTGATAGAAATGATCATGCTGTGTCCTTGTTTCCAAGGAATAGTGATAGTTTTTTTGTAATTGGAAGCAGACATTTAAAAGATCTTGAAAGAGCTGTTGCACAATCTAACTTAAAAAAACACAACCAAATCGGTATGATCACACTTATAAATAAAGAAGCAAAATAAGTGGTATAATCATTGGTAAATGAGTGGAGTAAAAAATGCAAATTTAGATTTGATAAGAGAGAGGCTAAATATTTTAGATGTGGTTTCTACCTATATCAAACTCGATAAAGCCGGAAGTCAGTTTCGTGCGCGATGTCCATTTCACACAGAAAAATCCCCATCTTTTTACGTATCACCCAGTCGAGGAAGTTATCATTGTTTCGGCTGTAGTGAACACGGGGATATTTTTGGTTTTGTGATGAAAATAGAAGGAATAAATTTTAAAGATGCGTTGCGACTCTTGGCTGATCGTGCAGGAGTGTCTCTTGCTAGTTTTAAAAAAGAAGAAACGTCAAATCTTATCGATATCTTAGAACAAGCTACACTTTTTTTTGAACACAATTTTTCACAAAATAATGAGGCTAGAGAATATTTAAAAAATCGTGGGGTGAGTGCGGAAAGTATTCAAAAATTTCGTATTGGTTTTGCACCGGCTGACTGGAGGCAACTTTATACAAAATTAAATAAAGCAGGTTATAGTGACGAGGAGATTGTAACAAGTGGACTTTGTATCAAACATGAAAAAGGTTTGTATGATCGTTTCAGAAGTCGTGTTATGTTTCCGATAATGAATGCTTCTGGGAAAGTGGTAGCGTTTACAGGGAGAATTCTACCACAACCCCACCTAGCCTCCCCTATAAATAAGGGAGGAATAGTACAAGAAGTGCGAGAAGAAGCGAAATATGTGAATAGTCCTGAAACCCCGATGTATCACAAGTCGTCTATTCTCTTTGGCTATAACTTTGCAAAAATGGAGATTGCTAAACAAAAAAAAGTTTTGGTGGTTGAGGGACAGATGGATGTAGTGATGTCACACCAAGTGGGCAATACCAACACAGTGGCAATATCTGGGACAGCTTTTACACCTGAACATATTTCTATATTAAAAAGATTTGCCGAGACGGTTGTTCTGGCTCTCGACTCTGACAAAGCTGGTTATGCCTCCATGTTAAAGTCAGCGGCACTAGCACTACAAAGTGATATGGAAGTAGAGGGGATAAAGATGACAGACAAAGACCCGGCAGATATGATAAAGTTTGATATGCAAAATGCAACTGTGAATTGGGATAGTGCTGTTAAAAGTTCTAAACCTATACTATCTCTGATTACAGAAATTATTTTAGAAAAAGAAAAAATAAAACCAAGGCAAGTGCAACTTTTAAGAAAAGATTTATTCCCACTTTTGAGGGTTGTAAAAAGTCCTCTTTTAAAAGAATCGTACATAAAAGAAATCTCCAAACTTTTAGAAATAGATGAAAAAATAATCAGACAAGAAACCGAAAATATTAAAAGCGAGTTTGAAATGCAGGTAGCGAATATCCGAAAAGAAAAAAAAGCAATTCCCAAAAAAGATATTTTAACTATTTTTGCTAAAGGAAAAATTGCATTTGAGATACTAGAAAAAAACTTTTTGAAAAACAACGAGAGTATGGTTGAAAAATATAAAAAAGAATTTGAAAAAATTAAATCTCTAGAGCTGGAAATAAATTTGGATGACTTGCCAGAAAATATTCTTGATAGAGAACATATTTTAGTTGAGCAAATGCTAAATGAAGAAGAAAGTGCCAATCTAAAAAATCTAGTAGAACTCATGAGTTTAGGACTAAAATTTGTTTACGAAGAGGCTATTAATTTAGTTAAAAATAAAATTAAAAAAGGAGAAGACTTAGAAGAGAATCTCAAGAAAATCCAGGAGTTAACAAAATCATTCTCTCTACTTTAGTACCCACGACCCCCGGGGGTCGTGAGTAATTATGTTGTATACTAGGTGGATGTTTGTAGAAAATTATTTTTTATTATTTCTTATTTTTATACTAGGAGCGTCAATTTCCTCTTTCATTTCTGTTTATGTTGAGAGAGGGAGTGTGGTAGGTAGATCTATTTGTACCAGTTGTTTGAGAAAACTGAATTTTTTTGAACTAATTCCCGTCATCTCTTATTTTTTTCTAAACGGTAAGTGCAGAACATGCAAGACAAAAATACCGAGCAAACTTTTTATAGGTGAAATTATTTTGGGTATTTGGTTTCTCTTCTCATATCTGTATTTTTTCAACATAGAAAGAAGTGAAGAATTATTTGTAACCCAGACAATTTTAGTTTGGTTGCTCGGTTCTGTATTTTATTTACTATGTCTAGAGGATTTGGAAAACATGGAAGTCACCTCAAAATTTATTTATCTGCTTTTGGCTCTTGGTATATTAAAAGTTATACTTTCTTTTATTGGTGCACTTTCCCCCTCTTTTCTAAAAGAGGGGCTAGGGGTGTTTTTTGTCTGGGATTTACTTGTTCCACTTTTAATAATTTCACCATTCTGGCTTATTTATTTTATAAATAAAAATTGGATAGGTGAGGCGGACCCATATGTTTTTACATCTTTAGGATTATTTTTTGGAACTCAGTTTTCTATTTCTTTATTTTTATATTCTGTTTGGTTTGGTGCAGCTTATGGTATTATCTATTTAATTTTTATTAACAGAAAAATAGAACGAAATATTCCTGTGCCCTTTTTACCAATTATTTTCTTTTCCACACTTTTTATTTTAATTTTTAATTATCATTTTATCAAAATATCGGATATACTTTTATTTAATGAAATCTTCAGCATTTACTTTAGTTGAGTTATTGGTAACAATGACTATTATTGGTATATTGGCTGCGATGAGTATTTCAGCCTATCCAAAATTTTCAGAACAAATAGGTCTTACAGCTGAGACATATAAAATGCTAACTTATTTTAAAGAAACTCAAGTATACGGAGTTTCAGCTATTGTAAAACCAGGAACAAAAGTTGCTTATGCATTTCTCATAGACAAGACGCAAAACAATATAAAAAGGGTAATTATAGAAAACCCGAGCGACAATAAAAACCAGTATTACTTAAATTCTTCAATTGTTGATGTTGATGCCTCTCCAATGTCTATAAAAAGTGTTTATCAGATATCTGAAATAAGTGGACTAACTAATAACGCCTCTACATCATTAGATGTAGCCTATGGTTTTTTTCGTAGACCAAACCCAGAGTCCAGACTTTTTGGAAAACTAGGAACCAATATATATCCTGATACAGAGTCTCAGAGTTTTAATAAATTAGAAATTACTTTAGAAAGCAAAAAAAATAATGCATTTAAGAAAAAAATTGTTATACTCCAAACTGGTCAAATGTATGTATCAGATTGGTAAGAAAAAAAATGCTTTTTCACTTGTAGAAATCCTAGTCTCTCTTGCTATTTTTTCTGTGATTATTTCTACAGTTTTAATGATAACAGTATCTATGATTAGTGCTCAGAAAAAAATACAAGCAAAACTTTTTCTTACACAAACTGCTCAGTCCACAATAGAGAGCATGTCGCGCCAGATTCGCTATGGGTATAGCTATACTGGTAGTACTCAGACAACATACGATACTTCAGAAGCTGGACAGACGATTCTTTTGAGAACATTGGATGTGACAACCGCTTCTGGATCGTCGGCAACATCTTCTGGTATCCTGGTAAATGCAAAAGACTCTCCCTTTATACTTTTCGAAACCCAATCAGGTAATCCAAATAGCTTTTCAGATCAAAATGCTTTTTGTACCTATGGGGGCAGACTTTATAGGATTAATAGTTTTCTAGTAGAAACTAATGGTACAACTTACAAAGCAAGATGTGATACTGGTGCGCCGATGTTACCAGACAATATTATTTTAGAAAAAATATCATTTGACATTTTTGCAGGCGACCCTGCAAATCCTAAAAATCCTATTGTGAGAATAAAACTTCGACTCAAACATGAAGACACTGGTAGTATGGATATGCAGACCACAATAACTCAGAGAGTTGTCTCTTATTTTTAAACTTATGAAAAAAAATAAAAAAGCATTTACAATAATCGAAACTCTAACCACTCTTTTAGCCATTACCATTATGATTACTGCACCACTAGCTTTTATGTATAAAAGTTATAAATATGCTGATTTTATAAACTCAAAAGTTATAGCCACTGGCCTTTCCCAGGAAGGTTTAGAACTTGCCACAGCATTTAGGAATGGTGACCTAGACGGATTTAAAAATAAAATATCAGAGTGTACAACTTCTTGCAATATTGATTGGGATGGGGGAACAGCATTGCCAACAATGTCTGTTTGCAGTGGTGACTCTTGTACTTTTGCTGCAACTGATTTTAATCAAAATAATAATTATTACAGATCATTAAAATTCACACCCAATGGAGTTGGCGGATATTTAGTAGAAAGTATTGCTTGGTCTTACGTAGAAAATATAAAAGTCGAAGCCAAATTAACTAAAATGTTTTTTGAAATTAAAATAAAAGACACAAACATATGAAAGCCTTTATTTCAATTTTTGCAATATTTTTCTCAGCTATAGTTATTTCTATTTTAACAGCATTATATATTCTTTTAGTAAAACAAATAGAGATAATGAATACTGACGCCTCATCTTTCCAAGCCCTATATATGGCAGACTCCGTATTTGAATGTGCCCTTTACAAAGAACAACAAGCCAGTACCACTGATGAAAGTGTTTTTCTCCCTGCAAATTCTGGAGGGTTGGGAGATTGTGTTTCAACTGGTGACACTGCATGGGTAAGTCAACCAGCTATAACTGCTGGGCGAGCTCAGTCTACTTTTAATGTAAGTTTAGAAACGATAAATGGACCATTTTGTGGATCGGTTACAGTTAATAAAGAAACCAGAGTCACGGCTTATTTTACTTCTGCGCCTGCGCCAGACACAATAACTATCTCTGGACAAAGCAGAGACTGTAGTGACACATCTTCAAAAGTTGTAGAGAGATTGGTAGAGTTTTATTATTAGTCTTCATTTTGGTATGTTATAATTTTAAAAATGAAAAAAGAGGAGGCAAAAAAGAGAATAGAGAAATTAAAAACAGAAATAGAAATCCATAGGCAAGCTTACTACGTGCATGATAAGCCAACCATTTCTGATGAAGCTTATGACTCACTTTTTAATGAGCTGATTTCTTTGGAAAATAAATTTCCAGATTTTTCTGATTTACTCAGCCCAACCCAAAGAGTTGGCGGAGAAGTTTTAGAAGAATTTCAGAAGTTCCAACATAAAATACCACAATGGTCATATGACAATGTTTTTTCACTTGATGAACTAAAAAAATGGGAAGAAAGAAATATGAATTTTTTGAAAAAAGAAAAAAGTATTTTGACTAACCCTACATATTTTTCTGAACTTAAAATTGATGGAGTTAAAATTGTTTTGTATTATGAAAATGGTCGCTTGCAAAATGCAGTGACCAGAGGAGACGGAACTATAGGGGAAGATGTTACGGAAAATATAAAAACTATTAAAACCATACCATTTGTCATCCCTGAAAAAAAAGAATTGGCTATTATCGGGGAACTTTGGATAGGGAAAAAAGAATTTGAAAAAATCAATAAACACAGAGAAAAAGAAAGTTTAGAGTTATACAAAAATCCGAGAAACTTGGCGGCTGGGACTATCAGACAACTTGACCCAAAAATTGTAGCGGAAAGAAAATTAAATTATTTTGCTTATGACATTGAAGTTTTAAACGGAAAAGAAAATTACAAAACTCAAAAAGAGGAAATTGAGATTTTAAAAAAATTTGGATTTAGTGTAAACAAAGAATCACATTTTTGTAAAAATCTGGACGATGTACAAAAAATGTACGAAAAGTGGAATGATGATAAAAGGTACAATGAAGAATATGGAATAGACGGCATAGTAATAAAAACCAATGAAAGAAATATTTCTGACGAGCTAGGCTTTACCGCAAAGTCGCCTCGTGGTGGGATAGCTTATAAGTTCTCTGCTGAGGAGGGAGTAGCTAAACTTTTGTCAGTGACTTATCAGGTTGGTAGAACTGGAGTCGTAACTCCTGTAGCAGAACTTTCTCCAGTAGAACTTGCAGGTACGAGAGTTAAGAGGGCAACTCTTCATAATTTTGATGAGATAAACAGACTTGGTGTAAAAATAGGAGACTCAGTAATGGTGAGAAAAGCCGGGGATATTATCCCTCAGGTTTTTGGAGTTTTTGAAAATTTACGAACTGGCAAAGAAAAAAAAATTAGTGAAATAAAAAATTGTCCTGTTTGTGGTTTTGATTTGGTAAAAGATGTTGTTGGGGAAGGTGTGAAATTGATATGTAAAAACCCAAGCTGTGAAGCTCAGAAAATAAATAAAATTATTTATTTTGCATCACGTAAATGTGCAAATATAGAAGGGCTTGGAGAGAGTACGGCCACTTTGCTTTTTAACACAGGATTTGTAAAAAATATTTCAGATATTTTTCTTTTAACCAAAGGAAACATTTTGACTCTAGATGGCTTTAAAGAAAAGTCAGCCAATAATTTGTTGGAGGGGATAAGTAGTGCAAAAACTTTACCTTTGGAGACTTTTATTATGGGACTTTCCATTAAAAATGTAGGTGAGGAAACTTCTATTGATCTGGCTAAACATTTTAAAACTTTAGAAAATTTCTTAAAAGCTGATGAGGATGAATTGAGAAAGATTTTTGGTATTGGAGAAAAAATAATTGAGGAAATAGTTTTCTTTTTGAAAAATCCTGAAAATAAAAAAGAAATAGAAAAACTTTTAAAATTTATAAAAGTTGAAGATTTTGTATGCAATAAAAAAAGTTTGAAACTAGAGAACCTAAGGTTTGTTATCACAGGTACATTTGAAAAATATTCTCGCGATGACATAGAGAAAATAATAAAAGAAAATGGTGGCTCTGTTCAAAACGCAGTAAATAATAAAACTTCTTACCTTGTACTCGGTACTGACCCAGGGTCAAAACTAGGAAAAGCAGAGAAGTTAAATATTAAAGTTATAAATTTAAAAGACTTTTTAGATTTAATTTAAGAGATGATTTTTGATAAAAAAATGGTATAATATAATAATTATGTCACAGCTTACAATAGACGATATTAAAAAACTAGCGGATTTGGCGAAAATAGAGATCACACAGCAGGAAGAAGAGAAATATTTAAAAGATATTAACAATATTTTGGGGCACATTTCTATGGTTACTGAGGCGAAAATAGACAGCCCCGAAAAAGTTTTTGTGGTTACCAA
Organism: uncultured Candidatus Saccharibacteria bacterium; assembly: GCA_964391935.1. Taxonomy (GTDB): domain Bacteria; phylum Patescibacteriota; class Minisyncoccia; order Phycocordibacterales; family UBA5272; genus JBBQKQ01. The sequence goes on from CAYMOA010000005.1 coordinate 18,326, forward strand.
CCACACCAGAGAAGATATTTTAGAACAACGTGACTTTGATATGGCAACTATTTTTGCTAATGTGCCACAAAAATCTACTGGCAACTATGTAAAAGTTTCTAAAGTAATTAAAAAATAAATTTTATGCAAGAAAAAATTATACTACCAACATCAATAAACGAAGCTAAAAGAATGTTTGACTTGGGAGAGCTTTCACCAACACAACTTGTAGAGCACTATTTTTCTGTCATTAAAGAAAAAAACCCTACACTAAACGCAGTTCTGGAAACTTCTTCTGACTCACTAGAAGACGCGAAAAAATCTGATGAGAATTATAAAAATAAATCTGCGAGACTACTGGAAGGTATCCCAGTTTTGATCAAAGATAATATTTTATATAAAAACCATATCTCAACATCTGCATCGAAAATGCTAGAAAAATATGTAGCTCCTTATGATGCAACGGTGGTAAAACTTTTAAAAGAGCAAGGCGCAATTATCCTAGGTCGTACAAATATGGATGAGTTTGCCCTCGGCTCATCTGGAGAAAACTCTGCTTACGGAAAAACGCTAAACCCGGTTGATAATGAGCGAGTTCCTGGTGGTACATCTTCTGGTTCTGCTGCAGCTGTCGCGGCAGGTATGTGTATGTTTGCCCTCGGTACCGACACTGGTGGCTCAGTGCGTATGCCAGCAAACTTTTGTGGTATTTATGGTCACAAACCTAGTTATGGTTACCTATCACGTAGTGGTTTGATCGCTGCAGTATCATCCTTTGATGTACCAGGTATTTTGGCAAACAATATAGAAGATGTAAAATATGTTTTTGATATTTTATCAAAAGAAGATATTTTAGATAATACTTCTGTTCCAGAAAATACAAGAAATGAAATAAAAACTAAAAATAATTTTAAAAAAGTTGTCATTTACCCAGAAGAATATGTAAATGCAAAAGGAATCGCAGAGGAGACTAAAAAAGATTTTTATAACTCATTAGAAAAAATAAAACAAGCCGGCTATGAAGTTCGCCCAGTCAATTTCGAGACATTAAAATACGCACTCTCTGTTTACTATATTATAAACACTGCAGAAGTTTCTACAAACTTATCTCGTATGGATGGACTTCGTTTTGGAGGAGGTGATGTTGGGGAGATAAAAAATTATGGTGAGTTGTTTGCAAAAAACCGTGGCAAATTTTTCGGACCAGAAACCAAGAGAAGAATTATGCTAGGTTCCTATGTTTTGTCACATGGCTACTATGATGCGTATTATGGCAAAGCTCTACAATTGCAAAACAAAATGAAACAAGAAATTGCCACGTTTTTCGAGGATGCATCTATCCTGGTTATGCCAACGTCCCCTACAACTGCATTTAAATTCTCAGCTGAGCGTGACCCTCTTTCACTTTATCTAGAAGACATATTTACAGTGTCTGCAAACATTTGCTCTATTCCTGCTATTTCTATTCCAACTGAAAAGGACTCTGACGGTTTACCTTTTTCTTTACAAGCTCACGCAGCGTATGGTCATGATGAAGATTTGTTTAAGTTTGTTGAAGATTTTAAAAACATTTAAATGTTTCTAGTTATTACCAATTTGGTCT
>CAYMOA010000005.1:20007-36235 GCA_964391935.1 uncultured Candidatus Saccharibacteria bacterium
TTTGTTGAAGATTTTAAAAACATTTAAATGTTTCTAGTTATTACCAATTTGGTCTGGAATCATAGGTTATATTTTCATTATTAACCGACAGTAGTTTAAACTTTAGTTTTTTTTCAAGTAGAACAAAAGTATATTTAACATGCAGTATTTGGTTGGTGACTAACTTAGAATATAGGTACGTTGGTACTGGGACTTCAAATTTTTCACCGTTAGTTTTTTCAAACTCCATAATATAGAGTGATCTCTCTATAACCCATATTAGAAATACTTTTTAGGTGCCCAGGATCAAGCTCCCTTTTTGAAACTAATTTTGATTCTTCAGTTTTGATATTTTTTTCGGCTTCTTCTTCTATTTTTTTCAATCTATCCCTACTCTTTTCTCCAATTTTCCATAGTGGGTAGAAACCAATTGCTGCAATACCAAGTGTCCTTAATAAATTCCTACGAACTTTATTTGGATTATCTGTATTTTCCATATCTGACTTTAGTATATCAATCACATGTAGAAAACACAATTTAGAATTAAACCACAGATTTTTGAACTTTCAATATAACAATAATATGCTTTTTGTGTTATAATTTCGCGGTAAATTTCATGGAAAATCACGAACAAAGTCTAACTTCTCAAATACTATTTCCTCACCCACATATGCCAGGTGTACGTGCTGATGTTTTAGGTGAGATTTCTGGTTGGCCAATTTCCAACACAACAACTTTTTTGTTTTTTACTTTAATTATTTTCGCAATTTTTACCTTTGCTGTAAGAAAATTTAAAGCGGTACCAACATTTTTCCAAAGTATTGTTGAGCTTTTATTAGAGTCAATAGAAAACTTGATAGACTCTCTCACTGGTGGGAAGAAACACAGAAATGCTGAGCTTCTGTATCCTATCGGCGCTATATTTTTAATTATAGGTTTTATCAATATTGTTGGCTCTTTTCCTATTATCAACCAGTTTACTTGGTCAGAAGGAGGTCACTTATTACCATTTTTTAGAAAAGCAACCAGTGATATTAATGTGACTTTACCTCTGGCACTTACAATAGTACTATCCATGCAATTTTTCGGAGTAAAAAACTGGGGTTTTTTTGGATATTTTAAAAGATTTTTACCAATTGATAATTTAATAAGAGAAACTAAACATCACGGTGTTGGTGGTTTTTTTATGGGACTGATAGAAATTTTCGTAGGTCTATTGGAACTTGTTTCCGAAATGGTAAAAGTCGTATCACTTTCACTTCGTCTTTTTGGAAATATGTTTGCAGGAGAAATTCTCCTAGCTATCTTGACTGGGATTTTCGCAATAGCCCTTCCTACTGTGTGGTTAGGATTTGACTTTATGGTAGCAATTATCCAAACCATAGTTATCGGTTGTCTAACCGCCGTTTATTATGTCTTGGTAGTGAAAGAAAAAGACCAGAAAAGTCATTAGAAAAAATATTTTCTCTATCCCCATGTTTTCATTTATTTGAAAACATGGGGATGCAGAAAATGCATCAATAATTATTATTACTAAAATTCGCTTTAAAATTATTTTATCACTTCTTTACCCTCTCTACGGGGGCTCCGACGAAGTTTGAAAACCTATTTAAAAGCTCATTAACTAAATTAAAATATATGGAAGTAGAAGCAGCAAAAATGATCGCAAAAGGTATCGCATTGTTACCATTACTAGGAGTTGGAATCGGACAAGGAATCATGATGGCCAAGGCATTAGAAGGTATGGCACGTAACCCAGAAACATCTGGTGAACTTTTCACTCGTATGCTTATCGGTGCGGCTCTTATCGAGTCAATCGCTATCTTGGCATTCGTAGGTTACTTTATAATGTAATTTTTCCAAATTTATGGAAATATTAACAGACATTGCAAGTAAAATAGGTTTTGAGTGGCATCTTGCCCTCACACATTTGATCAGCCTTTTGATTATCTTTTTCTTGCTTGTAAAATTCGCTTTGCCTTCTATTAAAAAAACTATAGAAGAAAGAACTAAAAAAATACAAGAAGGTCTAAAGATGCGTGAGGATGCAGATAAAATAGTACAAGAAGCGGATAAAAAAAGCATAGAGATTAATAAAATTGCTAATAAAAAAGCTGAAGAAACTTTTTCTAAAGCAGAAAACTCAGCAAAAGAAATTATTTTAACTGCCAATCAAAACGCTTCAACTATTTTGCAATCAGCAGAAAAAGAAAAACAAGTAGCCAAAGAGAAAGGTTTGAAAGATGCGGAGAGTATTTTGTCAAAAGATATTTCTTCGATAATTTCAAAAATTTCTAACTCAGCATTTGGGGAAAAACTAAATTCTGACAATAACTCGGATTTTGTTTCGAAAGTTTTCAAAGAAAATTATTCAAAATAAAACAATTATAAAAAAGGTATATGTCAGCAAAAAAACTTTTTAACTCAAAAAATATAGCAAACCTAATTCAAACTTTATTAGATAATGGTAAAGAGGATTTAGCAATGCAAATTTTAAAAGCAAGTGAGTTAAAGAATCTTTTGCCAAATATTGCCGAAATTTTGAAGAGAAAAAATTTGAAATTAGAAGATTACAAAGCTACTAAAATTTTTTCTAAAACCGAGTTGAAGGCTAAAGCTCTAGAAGAAATCGGTCAAGTATTAAAAATAAATACAGAAAGTTCGAAAATAATTATTGATGACAAAATGAGCGCAGGTGTGAAGGTCAAGGCGGGGGACAGATTAATAGATGCAACACTTAGCAGTATGCTGCAAAAAGGGTTAGAAGAATTGTTGGCGAACTAAAAATTATAAACACAATATGTCAATACAAAGAATCATTAGTGATATAGAAAAAAAAGTAGGGGAAATAAAACTTACACCAGTAGAAAGTGAGGTTGGAGCAGTGGAGTCCATCCAGGACGGTATTTTAAAAGTTTCTGGTATGAAAGGTGTGATGAGTTCAGAACTAGTTTTAATCGGTAAAGAAAAAATCAAGGGACTAGTTCTTAACTTAGAGGAAGACTTCGCAGGAGTAGTTGTCTTTAACACATTTAAAAATGTTGCGGAAGGTGACGAAGTTTTACGTACAAAAGAACTTCTTTCTATTCCTGTTGGAGAAGACATACTTGGTCGTGTGGTAAACCCGCTAGGTGAAGCAATAGATGGTAAAGGTGCTATCAAAACTGACAAATTATATTTGGCTGAGCGCATCGCACCAGGAGTAATGAAGCGTGAGCCAGTTACACAACCACTGCAAACTGGTGTAAAAGCAATCGACGGTATGATCCCCGTTGGTCGTGGTCAACGTGAGCTAATAATCGGTGACCGTCAAACTGGTAAAACTACAATTGCAATAGATACGATAATCAATCAAAAAGACAAAGATGTTATTTGTGTTTATGTTGCTATCGGACAAAAAGAATCAAAAATTGCACAGATCGTAGAGACTCTCCGTGATAATGATGCACTTTCATATACTACAGTAGTTCTTGCTGGTATTTCACAGGGTCCTGCTTTTTCATACCTGGCACCATACTCCGGAGTTGCTATTGCTGAGTATTTTATGGATCAGGGACGAGACGTTTTGATTGTTTATGATGATTTATCTAAACATGCTGTTTCTTATCGTGAGCTTTCACTTCTTTTAAAACGTCCACCGGGTCGTGAAGCTTACCCAGGAGATGTTTTCTATATTCACTCTCGTTTACTAGAGCGTGCATGTCGTAGAAATGAGGCGGCGGGTGGGGGCTCTATCACAGCACTTCCGATTATTGAAACTCAAGCAGGTGATATTTCTGCCTATATCCCAACCAACGTGATCTCTATTACTGACGGACAAATTTTTCTCGACTCAAACTTGTTTAACAAAGGTCTTCGCCCAGCAATCGATGTTGGTTACTCAGTGTCACGTGTTGGTGGAGCAGCGCAGACAAGTCCAATGAAGAAAAATGCAGGGAAGATAAAACTTTCTCTGGCGCAATATCGTGAGTTGGAAAGTTTTTCACAATTTGACTCTGACCTTGACCCAGAAACCAAGAAAACTATCGAGCATGGTAAACGTTCTGTTGAGTTGTTAAAACAAAACAACGGCGAACCTCTTTCTGTTGCATTACAAGTTCTTTCTTTCTTTGCTCTCAACGAAAACTTTTTCAAAAATGTTGAAGTGAAAAATGTAAAAGATGTTGAAAATAAATTGCATAAATATTTTGATGCAAATCAAAAAGATTTGGCAGCAGAAATTAACTCTGGTAAATGGAATGATGAAATAATTGGAAAACTAAAGATGGTGTTAAAAGATTTCGCAGAGTTGAATAATATTACATTATAAAATTATGAAATTACTAGTTAAGAAAAATGAAGTAAATAAAATAGGTGAACATGGTATGTCAGAATTTTCTGAATACAATTTACCTTTCATAAATTTTTCTACTGGTATTTCTGAATTAAATGGTCTTTATCCAAAAACTGGGTTTGATGTTGATATGGAAGTTGATGCAACCTGGTATGTTGAGTCAGGATATGGACAAATTTTTATAGAGCCAGAAACATATAATGTTGAGCCTGGAGATATGTTGTTTGTTCCGAAAGGAAAAAAATTTTGGATAAATGGAAATCAACTTAAATTAGTAGTTACTTCTTGCCCACCATGGACTCCTGAACAACATAAACATTTAGAAAATTAATCTATGGCAAATACAAAAATAATTAAAAATAAAATAAAGGCAATCTCTTCCATCAAGAAGATAACCAAAACTATGGAAATGGTGGCGGTTTCAAAGATGAAAAAAAGTGTGACCGATGTTACAAACCTAGCGGAATATATAAAAGAAATTAAATCAATTATTAATAAAATCAAGTCAGAATCACAAGAAGTCTCGAGATTGTTTGATAACTCTATTATAAATAGGGGAGGAATAGAGCATGTAGAGCTTGTAATTATTTTTTCTTCTAACAAAGGTCTTTGTGGAAGTTTTAATACCAATATCTATAAAAAAACTAAAAAACTTGTCGACGAAAATAAAAATATTAAATACGCAATTTGTTTTGGAAAATTTGCTGAAAAAGTTGCGAGGAAACTTAACCTAGAAATAAAACTTTCAGTTCTTGATATTGAAAAACTCTTGCATCCCACACAAATATTTAAAGTAGAAAATTTTGTTAGGAAAATGTATGAGTCTGGGGAGATAAATAGAGTCCACGCAGTTTATACAAACTTTGTTAAGATGGGAATTTTTGAGCCCCGCGCCGTTACACTTTACCCAGTTGATAAAAATCTTAGCATTTATACTGATGAAACAAATCCATCAAATCAGACAAGAGTTTCAAACCAACTCTACACATTTGAACCAACACTAGAAGTTTTGATAGAAAAAACAATACCTAAAATAATAAAAATGATTTTGTTTTCATTTGTCCTCGAGTCGCGGGCAAGTGAGAACTCTAGTAGGTCATTTGCAATGAAGAGGGCAAACGAAAGTGCGGGAGAAATGTTGCACGGATTAAAAATAAAATACAACAAAGTCCGCCAAGACGGTATTACCCAAGAAATCGCCGAAATCTCCGCCGGTGCTAATGCGGGATAAAAAAGTCGAGAAATATTACTAAAAAATGTTATAATACAAAAAAACAAAACTAGAAATTTATATGAAAAAAGGAAAAATATTACAAGTGATGGGACCAGTGGTAGATGTGTATTTCGAAGGAGAAGTACCTGCAGTTTACAATGCTCTTACAATTGATTTAAAAAATAGTGATGGAAAAGTTGAAAAACTTTATCTGGAAGTTGCGGCACATCTAGGACTCAACGAAGTTCGTACTTTCGCCATGAGCTCTACAGATGGGCTTTTCCGTGACATGGAAGTGGTGGACACTGGTGCGCCAATATCTGTACCAGTTGGAAAAGGAACACTTGGTCGTATGATGGATGTAACTGGTCAAGAAATTGACGGACTAGGTCCAGTTAAAAGTGAAAAGAAATATCCTATCCACCGACCTGCACCAACATTTGACGAACAATCTACAAAAGCCGAAGTTCTAGAAACAGGGATCAAAGTTATCGACCTCATCTGTCCTTTCCTAAAGGGTGGAAAAATCGGTCTTTTCGGAGGAGCCGGAGTAGGTAAAACTGTTGTTATCCAAGAACTTATACGTAACATCGCCTCAGAGCACGGTGGATACTCGATTTTTGCGGGTGTAGGAGAACGTTCTCGTGAAGGTAATGACTTATACAGGGAGATGGAGGAAAGTGGAGTATTGGACAAAACAGTTCTATATTTCGGACAAATGTCAGAACCACCTGGTGCTCGTGCACGTGTTGCCTTGTCAGCACTTTCAACTGCAGAATATTTCCGTGATGAAGAAGGGAAAGATTTGCTATTTTTCGTAGATAATATCTTTAGATTTACCCAAGCTGGTTCAGAACTTTCATCTCTTCTTGGTCGTATGCCATCGGCTGTAGGGTATCAACCAACACTTGCGAGTGAGATGGGGCGTTTGCAAGAGAGAATTACTTCTACAAAGAAAGGATCGATTACCTCTGTTCAAGCAGTTTACGTACCAGCGGATGACCTTACTGACCCAGCTCCAGCGACAACTTTCTCACACTTGGACTCAACAGTTGTACTTTCTCGTCCATTGTCAGAACTTGGAATTTATCCTGCTGTAGACCCACTCGACTCTTCTTCAACAATTCTTACAAAAGAAATCGTTGGCGAAGAACACTACCAAGTTGCTCGTGATGTACAAAAAGTTCTACAACGTTACAAAGACTTGCAAGACATAATCGCTATTCTTGGAATGGATGAATTGTCAGATGAGGATAAATTACTGGTTGCTCGTGCTCGTAAAATCCAACGCTTCCTTTCTCAACCATTCTTCGTTGCAGAGCAATTTACGGGACGTTCTGGTAAGTATGTAAAACGTGCAGATACAGTTCGTTCATTTAAAGAAATTTTGGAAGGAAAATACGACCATGTTCCAGAAGGAAAATTCTATATGGTTGGATCTATCGAAGAGGTGCTAGCAGATGATGCAAAATAATTTATGTCACCAGAAAAACCATCAAAAGCTGAAACTGAAAAAAGTAGTGAACAATTGATGAACCCTGTTGATTTTATGAGGCTAAAAAAAATCATATCACCAGACTCAAGATATCATACAAAAGAATATAACAAATTCTGTACTTTCATAACTAAGACAAGAAGAGAAATTTATAAACAAGGTGGTCCATCTATAAACGCTAAAAAGTCTGGAAGACTATGGTTTTACCCAATCTCATTCTTAGAACAAGTCTACGAAAAACACTATAAGGGAAAATAATTATGCACACATTTAAATTAAAAATTTTAACACCAGATAAAAAACTTTTTGAAGGAGAAGTTGCGTCTTTTACTGTTCCAACCCAAAGTGGGGAAATCACAATCCTTAAAAACCACGCACCACTTATAACTCTTATTTCTATTGGTGAAATAAAATGTAAGACCCCTAGGGGTCTACACGACCAAAACTTTTTGGTCCAAGGTGGAGTGATTGATGTAAAAAGTGTTAGTCCCGAGTTTGAGGTAGCAGTTCTGGCTGATCAAATAGTAAATGCTGACAAGTTAGATGACCTCGATGCAGAAATAGAAAGAGCAAAAGAGGCGATGAAAATAAAAGCAGGAGATATCGACTTCGCAGCTGAGGAATCAATAATTGAAAGAAACCTATTTTTGAAAAGACTGAAGGGTAAATAAAAAAAATAAAAAACTCACATTACTGTGAGTTTTTTATTTGAGAAAAGAAAATTAATTTCTTCTGTCTCTCATTCCTCCACCATTACCACGTCCATCTTCTGCACGAGGTTCTGAGAAACGAACTGTGATTACACGTCCTTCCCACTCATAACCATTGAACATTTCGATTGCTTTTGCAGCATCTTCTACTGTGGTGAATTCTACGAATCCGAATCCACGAGACAATTTTGTATCTCTGTCTGTAGCGATATTAGCAGCATCTACTTCTGTTTCTGTACCATCACGACGAGTGATTTTCTTCTTAGCGATTTGACCTGCTCTAGAGAAAAGCTCGAAAAGCTTTTGATCTCCGTGACGTCCTGATAATGGGTTACCGTCTAGGTCGCGATATGCGATACCTGCAACGAATACTTTGTTTGTTTGCATTTAGTTCTATTTATTACTTTTATTAACGGCGTCACACTTGTACTTTTTTCGAGAGCACCAATATATACGCTTGTATGGTATAATACCACAAATTTATGAAGAAAGGAAGCGGTAGCTACCCAAAAACCATAGTTAAAAAAAGCTTTGCAGGTAAGGGTATTTTTGCCTTGGAAGAAATTAAAAAAGGAACGAAAATATTACAATACGTGGGAAAAAAAATAACCAATGAGGAAGCAAACAACAAACCAAACAGGTATATTTTCGAAATTGATGACAAATGGTCACTTGATGGTTCGCCACTTTACAACACTGCCAGATACTTTAACCACAGCTGCAAGTCCAATGCAGAGTCAATAATGGAAGGTGATGATAGGATTTTTATTGCAGCAAAGAAAAAAATTGTACCCGGAGATGAGATAACTTTTGACTACGGAAAAGAATATATCAATGACTATATTAAAAAAGGAGGTTGTAAGTGCCGCGAATGTACTCGGGTTTCTTAATTACGAAATTATAAAGAAGTATAGAAAGCAAAGTAGACATGCCAATAATGAAATAGGTAGTTGTATCTATAGAGTTGATATCCATAAATACAAACAGGATTAAAAAGAAAACACTAAAAACTTTTAAGATTTTTTCTACCACAAGTTTATTTAATTTTTGTGCTGTTAGATAAATGCAAAGCATGATCGTAAGAGAAATATTTGCTAGTAAAATAAATGGAAGAGAAGTTTGAAATTGTGAGAAAGAATAACCAAAAAATATTTCTGTAATATATTTAGAAAGTAAAAAGAATACTATAAATAAAATACTAAATCCAGAAAGATAAGAACCCAGTTGTTTGTTAAAAGTTTCAATCAATTCTTCTTCTGTGATACTAGTATTGGAAAATGTTTTCTCGTAAACCTTTTCCAAATAGAAAGCAACTAGAAAAACAAATTTCGTGAACACAGACATGGCAATATAAACACCAGCATTTTTTAAATTCAAATTTTTAAATACAACTAACAAATCACAAAGAATAAATAATCCAAAAATTATATATTTAGAGTATTGCAAAATATAGGTTTTGTAGAAATTCAAATCCTTGTTTTTAAGGTATATCAAAACTTTTTTTACCTCCAAATAACCATTGGGCAGGTTTATTGTACCCCAAGAATAAGTAACTAGGATTTGGCTTTTTAGGCTATTACTAATAATCTCACTAGTATAAGTATAAAAATGGTAAGCAACTAGTGAGAGAAATACAAGCACAGTGATAATGGTAATTAATTGAAACGGTACAATTCTTACAAACAAAGAAAAAGCCACTACTAAAGTTAAAAACAGGTACTCCTTTCCTAAAATGTTACTCCTTGACATATCAGCTATATTATAGCATTGTATTTTCGTATTGTAAATATCCACATTTTAACTTTAAATTTGCTAATAATATGTTAGACTTTTTTCAAATGTTGAATTATAAACGCTTAACTTTTATTTTTGTATTTTTAACTGTTTTGCTTTTAGCGTCTGACACCCAGATGGAAAGACAACTGAGAAAAAACCTACTTTCACTGTTTGATATAGTTGTAGAAGAGGGTAGCCAAGTGTCTGATTCTGCTCCGAGCTCATTTATAGAGGCGGCTGAGAATACAAGAGTGTCCACTTATAATTTTCTAAATAAAAACTCTGCCAATCTTGACTCAAAAGCTGACAATAGCAAGGGTCTTATTAGTTTATTATTGACCATATCAGCCTATGTTCTTTTTTTGTTAAAATTTATTGCCAAATATGTCATTACTTTTTATCCTTTTATTGTACTAATTGTGTACTTTTTCCTAACATCTAGGTTCTTTAAAAGAGACGAGTTTGGATACGATAACTTTTAGTGTATAATCATACAATATGAAAAAAATCGATTATGGCAAACTCTCGACAAAAGAGCATTTAAAACATGGTGGGAAATTGGGCTCGATGTCTAAGTTTAAATTAAAAAATAAAGCTGATTTATCAGTTGCTTATACTCCAGGAGTTGCCTCAGTTTGTATGGATATAAAAAAAAATAAAAGTCTTTCCAAAAAAATGACTTTAAAGAAAAACACAGTAGCAATAGTTACCAACGGCACAGCAGTACTAGGGCTTGGCAATATCGGTCCTGACGCAGCCATCCCAGTTATGGAAGGCAAAGCGGTATTGTTAAAACATTTTGCTGATGTTGATGCCTTTCCAATTTGTATAGACTCAGAAGATGTAGAAGAAGTAGTAAAAACTGTAAAAAATATCCAAGCAGTTTTTGGAGGGATAAATTTGGAAGATATCTCAGCACCAAAATGTTTTGAAATAGAAGAGAGATTAAAAAGAGAACTCGAAATACCTGTTATGCATGACGACCAATGGGGAGCTGCTACTGTTACTATCGCCGCTCTCATCAATGCACTTAAAATTGTTAAGAAAAAAAATACAGATATTTCCATCGCCCTTGTAGGTGCAGGTGCCGCAGGTATAGCGACTGCGAGACTGTTAGAAGGCTTGGGTGTGAAAAATCTAACTGTGTTTGATACCAAAGGTGCAGTTCACATAAGTCGCACAGATTTAAATAAACAAAAATTTGAAATCAGTAAATTAAATAAACTGGATCTTGTTGGAAGTCTAAAAGACAATATCCACAACTTTGATGTATTTATCGGACTTGCTCAGCCAAACCTTTTATCAACTAGTGATGTTTCTAAAATGAAAAAAGATCCAATTATTTTTGCCCTTGCAAACCCAAGTCCAGAGATCATGCCGGATGACGCCAAAAAAGGTGGTGCGAAAGTTGTGGGTACAGGTAGAAGTGATTTACCAAATCAAATAAATAACTCATTATTTTTCCCCGGTTTTTGGAAGGGTATGTTAGAGCGATCAAATAAAAACAAGAAGAAATTAGACATAGAGTCAGAAATAAAGATGTATATCAAATGCGCAGCTGCTATTGCGGATACAGTAAAACCCACAGCTGAAAAAATATTGCCAAGTACATTAGATAAAAAAGTTCACCAAATAGTCGCCAAAGTAGTGTATAATTACAAATAATTATGAGACATGTCAGATCTGGTTTACATTATCTATTAGCAGGTATATTTCTACTTCTCGGTTTTATCGGCCTAGCTTTGCCAGTAGTTCCGCAGGTAGTTTTCTTTTTAATCGCATTTATAATTCTATCTTTTGAGTTTCCAAAATTTGCAAACTATATAGAGGAAAAATTGAAAAAGTTTCCACACGTACTTAAAATATATCATACTCATCGCGACAAATTTGAAAAATATTTTAAGTAATATGTCGGGAAAAAAGTTTAGTTTTGAAATAGAGAAAAAAAGTGAGGAAGTAAGGCTAGCAAGAGCTGGGAAGATTACGACCCCTCATGGAGAAATACTCACACCAGTCTTCGTCCCAGTTGGTACTAAAGCCACTGTCAAAGGCGTACAGGTTTCTGATTTAGAAAAAGTTGGTGCCCAAACAGTACTTGCCAATACCTATCATTTATATTTGCAACCAGGAAAAGAAATAGTGGAAAAATCTGGTGGATTTGGAAAATTTATGAATTATTTTGGACCTACCTGGACGGACTCTGGGGGTTTCCAAGTTTTATCTCTGGGTGCTGCTTTTAATAGTGGTGTCACAAAAATCGCAACCAATAAAAAAATTGCGGAAGAAAAGCAAAGAGAAATAGTTTCAAAAAATGAAGTGGGGCAAGAAGAAATAAAAATCAAATCATCAAAAGAACAAATGGCAAAAGTTGACGAAGATGGTGTGACTTTTAAAAGTTTTATTGATGGGTCGTCACATAGATTCACACCGGAAATTTCGATGCAAATCCAACACGCACTCGGAGCTGATATTTTTTTCGCATTTGACGAGTGCACTTCACCTCTTGCAACTTACGAGTATCAGAGAAGTGCCATGGACAGAACCCACAGGTGGGCAAAAAGGTGTATCGACGAACATAAAAAACTTGGGCTAAGTAGTGCGACTGGTCTTCAACAAGCTTTATTTGCAGTGGTCCAGGGTGGTGGCTATGAAGATCTGCGAAAAGAGTCAGCAAAAGTTTTATCAGAAATGAATTTTGATGGGTTTGGAATTGGTGGGAGCTTTACAAAAGAAGATATGGACAAAACTGTGAAAAGTGTGACGGAAGTTTTGCCAGAAAATAAACCAAGGCACTTGCTAGGAATCGGTGAGCCAATAGATATTTTTTTAGGAGTTGAGTATGGCTGTGATACTTTTGACTGTGTGATACCGACTAGACTGGCTCGACATGGGACACTTTTTACAGAAAATGGAAAAGTGAATTTAACCAAGTCAGAGTATAAAAATAACTTTAATAAAATCACTGACGACGAAAAATCTCCTCTTTTTCCTTATACCTATGCTTATCTAGCACATTTGTTTAGAGCGGACGAAATGTTAGGTGCGATATTAGCTTCACAACACAATCTGTATTTCTTGATTTCCTTAACTGAAAAAATCCGTCAATCAATTTTAGATGATAATTTTTTAGAATTTAAAAAACAATTTTGTGAGAAGTTTTATAAATAATTTAATCAGCGATTTTTAAGACTTCGCCGCCGCAGCCTGAGAATTGGGTAGCACCATAGGAACCAGAAAGAGTATACTCAAAAATATTTCCTTCCTCATCTTTACAGTCCTCGTTTTGTTTCTTCATAGAAAAAACTTCTTTTTTATCACTAACACTTTTCATCTCACCAACAAAAATATTTGTGACTTCTTCTCTTACTGTAACTGGGTGTTGATAAACACCGTCGTCAACTATAACTCTACCTGTAAAAACATTAGGTTGAGTCTCAAGAAGTGAAATAACCCAACCAGGGTTAACCCCACCACCAGTTATCTTTCTTTGGATAAATTCTATTCTGTCAGAATTTAAAATATTGTCTGTTACGATTATATCTTTTTTTACCTCATAAACCTGAGGAGCACTTTCCCCGAGCCCTGTATATTCAACAGTTTTTACAGAAAATTTCTGATACATTATAAAAATAATTATAATAAGACAGATAGCAGCAATAAATGTGATAAAAATATTTTTACTGTTCATTCTCTTACAGAGTATATGTTTTTTTGTCAATTTGACAAGAGGATAACTTATAAATATAATCACTTATTATGAAAGATCAAAATAATAACAATGCTGACGAAAACTTGGAAGATTTTTCATTCGAGGAAACTGGCGCTGAGGGGGATGAAAAATCTTTACAGGAGAAATTAAAAAACCTGCGTGAAAAACTAAAAGAAAAAACAGAAGAAGCAAAACAAAACCTAGACGGTTGGCAACGTGCCCGTGCAGAAGTTGTAAACAAAGAAAAACAGATACAGTCTGAAAAGCTAGAAATTTACAAGCAAGCTGCAACAAATATTTTAGAAGAACTTATTCCGGTTCTCGACGGCTACGAAATGGCTAGGAAAAATAAGGAATCCTGGGAAAAAGTTGAGACCAACTGGAGAGTGGGAATAGAGTATATTTTTCAACAACTTATGGGTGTTACGGAAAACTCAGGACTAAAGAAAGTTGAGCCAAAAGTTGGCGATGTATTTGACGTCAATAAAATGCATGCAATAGAAGAAGTTGAAACAGATGATGATAACTTAGATCACAAAGTTTCTGATATAATTCAAAGTGGTTATGAGTTAAATGGAAAATTATTAAGAGAAGCGAAAGTTAAAATTTATATTAGGAAATAAGCAGAATAATATCTAAACAAAATTTTAATAAAAAATATAAATATGCCTAATCAAAGAAAAAGAGATATAGAAGCGTTATTTAGAAGACACGACAAGGGATCATCCAAAGTAACTAATGATAATATACCAGAAGATAGAAACTATGATTTAGTAAAAGAAAACAGAGGCGAAGGAGATCCCTACGAAAATTTTGCAGGTTTAGGTCAATCAGTTTTGAAAATAATTGATGGAAATGTAGACGCTCTCCTGGAAGCAGAATTGCTAAGAGAAGCAGAGAACCCAGAAAGAAAACACAACTATCTAGAACTAAAATAAAAACATATATGAGAAAAAATGAATTACCAGACCCATATAATAGCAGGAAATTTTCTTCCGGTTTTGATTGGTTAATGACAACTAAAGAATATCAACAATGGTTAGAGGATGAGGAAAAATTGGAAAGACAAATAAAATCTTTCGAGAGTTCAGCTGAATATAGAGATGAGAATCGAGAGGAGGAAAAATAAAACTTGACAGAAATTTGAAAATAGTTTATAGACATTAACGTACAAATTATTAGATTATAGGAAACTTTTTATTATTTCTAATATACCCCGCGGTGCGGGGTATATACCAGGATTTTTAATAAAAAGGAATTAAAGACAAATAAAAAATTTAAATAAATAAAATATGGCAAAAATAATTGGAATAGATCTTGGAACAACAAACTCTGCTGTAGCTATCATAGAAGCTGGAGCACCTAAAATTGTTGAAAACATTGAAGGGAACAGAACAACTCCCTCTGTTGTCGCTATTGCGAAAAATGGAGACCGTTTAGTTGGGCAACTTGCAAAAAGACAATCTGTGACTAATCCACAAAACACTATTTATGGTGTAAAAAGATATATGGGTCACTCTTTTTCTGACAAAGAAGTGCAGAATGATCTAACAAAAATAGCATTTAAAATAGAAAAAGATGCGAGTGGTGGGGCGCTTGTAAAACTTGGCGACAAGTCATACAGACCAGAAGAAGTCTCGGCGATGATTTTGCAAAAGATCAAAACAGACGTTGAGGCAAAACTAGGTGAGAAAATAACAGAAGCAGTAATCACTGTGCCTGCATATTTTAACGATGCCCAAAGACAAGCAACCAAAAATGCTGGGCAAATCGCAGGGCTAGATGTAAAGAGAATAATCAACGAACCAACTGCTGCTGCACTTGCCTATGGTTTTGACAAAAAACAAAATCAGAAAATTGCAGTTTATGACTTTGGTGGAGGAACATTTGATATTTCTATTCTCGAAGTTTCAGCTGATGTAGTTGAAGTAAAGTCAACAGACGGAGACTCACATCTAGGAGGTCGTGATATCGACCGCGAGCTAATTACTTTTATAATTTCTGAATTTAAAAAACAAAGTGGTATTGATGTATCCAAAGATCCTCTTGCCCTACAAAGAATCGACGAGGCCGCAGAAAAAGCAAAACATGAACTTTCAACTGTACCAGAAGCAGAAATAAATATTCCATTTATTACAAGTGGAGCCAGTGGTCCAGAACACTTGCTAATGAAAATCACCAAAACACAACTAGAAAAAATTGCACAATCTTTTGTTGACCGATCTATGGAGATAACAAAAAGATGTTTAGAGGCATCAGGTTTTGCGAAAGGTGACATCCAAGAAATTATCATGGTTGGTGGGCAAACACGTATGCCAATGATTGTGGATGCAGTAAAAAACTTTTTTGGTAAAGAACCAAACCGATCTATCAACCCAGACGAAGTGGTAGCTCTTGGTGCTGCTGTCCAAGCAGGTGTTTTGCAGGGTGATGTAAAAGATATTTTACTTCTAGACGTTATCCCTCTTTCATTTGGTATTGAAACAATGGGTGGAGTAATGACAAAATTAATTGAAAAAAATACTACTATCCCTACCCAAGCCTCACAAGTTTTCTCAACAGCTTCTGATAATCAAACTTCAGTACAAGTTAATGTTTTGCAAGGCGAACGACCAATGGCGGCTGACAATAAAATGCTTGGAACATTTCACCTTGACGGTATCCCACCTGCACCACGTGGAGTTCCCCAGGTTGAGATCAAACTTGATATTGATGCTAATGGAATATTAAATGTAACTGCAAAAGACAAAACTAGTGGCAAAGAAAGTACAATCAGAATAGAAGCTTCATCAGGTCTTTCAAAAGAAGAAATAGAGAAGATGAAAAAAGATGCAGAAATAAACGCAGAGGCTGATGCCAAGAAAAAAGATGTAGTTGATACAAAAAACCACGCTGAGCAAACTGTACATATTGCAGAAAAAGCTATCAAAGATGCAGGAGATAAAATTTCTGGTGACACAAAAAAGAATGTTGAAGATGCAATTGCTAAATTAAACGAAGTAAAAAACTCTGA
>CAYMOA010000006.1:0-3309 GCA_964391935.1 uncultured Candidatus Saccharibacteria bacterium
TATATTATTTATTATATTTTTCTCTGGTGGTTCCTAGTACCACTTTGGCTCACTAGGTCACTTTACAATACTTTCAAGTGGCAAAAAAACTCTTGGCGATAAAAAACCAAACATAAAAATCCTAAAACGTGATAAAATAAATACTATTAATTATATGAATAATCCACTACATACAAAAAATTATAGAAGATACTTTGTAGCCTTTGTACTCAGCTTGATGATTTTCCTGACTGGCTTTTTTGCAAATAATTTTCTAGTAAATAAAAAATTGGAAAGTCTGAAATTGGTTGAAGACAATATTTCTGATACCATACTCTCTTCTGAGACAGAATATGAAATCCTCAAAGAGGTATCTTGCGACTCTCCTAACTCAGCCAATCAAACTACACTCACTAGTGAGATAAGTGGGCTGGCACAAAAACTAGAAATACTAGAACAAAATGATAAAAAAGATGCCCGTATTATTTCTGCAAAAAAAAGATATTCCCTACTTTTAATAAAAGACTATTTGCTTTCTAAAAAAATTGCTGAGAATTGCAAAACCAAGCCAACTTTTGTGATTTATTTTTACGGCAATGCTGATATCTGTCCAGAGTGCATAAGAACTTCCGAGTCTCTAACTGCACTTAAAAATGATTATCCTGGTCTGCGTGTATACGCTTTTGATATGAACCTCGATATGACTTTGATAAAAACTTTTTCTAGTATTTATGGAGTAAAAAACGAATCTCTCCCTGCACTTGTCATTGACAAAAAAGTATATGGCGGGCTTTACTCAAAAGAGTCAATTGAAAAACTTCTGCCAAAAGAAATTCTTAATAGTAAAACTTCCTCAACCACAACTGGGATTTTTAAACAATTTCAATCTCAAATGTAGCGATATTTTTTGTTTTATAAACTAAGTTTAATTTGTGTTTCCCTGTCAGTTTTATATTTACATCTTCTAATAAATATTCTGGGACAGAAACTATTATTTCTTTGGCAATTGCATTTAACACATCGGTTTTGTGAATAGCTTTGTACAAACTTCCTTTATTATTTGCCCCACCTTTTATAGAAAAAGTTTTACCTTCGACACGTTTGCCAATCTCATGAGCCATACTATCTTCCCCTTGGGCACGTAACTTTGCTTCTTCTATCTTTTTTTGGTTTTGTTTGATTACTGCATCTGTCGCTACTATGGCCGCGCCACTACCGATCAGGTGTTGTGCAAAACCTTGAGCTACATCTTTTACATCTCCTGCTTGCCCTTGTCTAGGTACATTTTTTACAAATAATATTTTCATATTTAAATTTTAGCTTCTAATCTTGTTATTCTGGAGTCGAGTTCTTGATATTTCTGGTAGTGGGTTGTGTGGACATCGCCTACAAGTTTTTGCAAATCAACTGTAACTGACTCGAAAGCCGTCAAAACTCTTTCAGTCTGGTCAATCAGATCTTGCTTGGTTGCAAAGCCATGCAACTCAATTTTCAAATCCTCTTTAGTTATTAAATTACTTGAAACTGTGTTGGATTTTTTACTAATAATTTTTATACTCTTTTTCATTCTCTTAATTATATACGAGACCTATTAAAATGCAAATTCGCAGATTTTACATGTCTTCTTCTAATTCTAAATGTTCGTGATGTAGTTCTTTTACTATTTTTTCTATAGTTAGTTTCCTTTTTTCTTCACCACTGATGTCTAGCTTTATTTTACCACCACTTAGAATTAATAACCTATCACCAACCTCTATAGCATGTGTGATATTGTGAGTAATCATGAGTGTGGTGATTTTCTTTTCGCTGACAATTTTTTTAGTAAGTTCAATGACCCTTTCACTATTTACCGGGTCGAGAGATGCAGTGTGTTCATCAAGTAAAAGAATTTTTGGATTATTGATGGTCGCCATAAGGAGTGCCACTGTCTGTTTTTGCCCACCAGAAAAACTACTGACTAAGTCATCTAACCTTTTTTCCAGACCTAAATTAAAACTTTTTAAAATATGAAATAATTCTTTTTTAAGTTCTTGTTTGGGTGTTATCATTTTTGCCTTTTCACTTCGGAGTTTGGCTAAACACAAATTTTCAAAAAGTGTTAGAGATAGAATTAAATTCTCATCTGGTTTTTGTTTTACTTGAGAAATATATTTGGAAATTTCATACTCTTTGAGATTAATTATATTTTCATTATTTAAAAAAATATTTCCAAGTGAAGGTTCTGTTTGTCCAGAAATTATTCTGAACAAAGTACTTTTCCCTGTCCCGTTACTCCCTACCACACTTACAAATTCTTCCTCTTTAATTTCCAAATCCAAATCTCTCAAAACTCTGACTTTATAATCTGCCCCCTCATGAAAAGTCTTGGACAAATTTGATATTTTTAAAATGTCATTTTTCATATATATTTTTCTCCCCGGTGGTAAAAGCTAAAGTTGTAAGGACTATCAAACCCATTATAAGCTTTAGGTCACTTGCCTCTAAACCAAGTCGCAGTGCAACGTTTACTACAAATTGATACAAAACCGAACCCAAAATAATAGAACTTGTTACAAGAGATACTTTGTGACTTTTAATAAAAATTGTCCCCAACATTACACCAACTACACCTAATATTATTGTACCTATTCCCATATTTACATCAGCAAAACCAAGGTCTTGGGCAAGTAGCCCACCTGCAAAACCAAATAGTCCATTACTAAGAGCAAGTAAAATTATTTGCGCTTTGTTAGTATTAATAGATAGTGCTCGGGCAGTTTCTTCGTTGTCACCTGTAGCTCGAAGTTGTAAACCTATTTCAGTTTGCAAAAACCAATCAATAGAAAACTTCGTCAAAAGTACAATTAACATTAGATAAAAAACTTTAGAATATATCCCTGACTCATATTTGAAGAAAAATAAAATATTTTCTGAATTAAGAAGAGAGATATTTGGTGCGGACATTATACGCAAATTTACAGTGTAGAGTATAGTGAGAGTAATTATCCCGGCCAAGATTTTATTTATTTTAAATTTAATGTGGATCAGAGCTGTGAAAACTCCTGCTATTGCGCCAGCAATAAAACTTAAGAATAATGTAATAAATATTGGTAAGCCAGAAACAATAGAGATGGCTGATACTGCCGCACCTGTTACAATACTTCCATCTACAGTCATATCGGGAAAATGTAAAATCTTGAAAGTTATAAATACACCTAAGGAAACTAGAGAAAATATAAGACCTATTTCAAGTGAGGAAAGTAAAATATCTGGTATCATTTTTATTTATATATTTGTTTAGCACTTTTTACCAACTCCTCCGGAAAAGTAATCCCAAGTAAATCCGCTGTC
>CAYMOA010000006.1:3409-4638 GCA_964391935.1 uncultured Candidatus Saccharibacteria bacterium
GTGATAATTTCCAAATTCATTTCTTGCCCCACTCTTTTTAAATCATGAATTGTTGATACAGAATTTGCTTCTCCAGGATTATACACCACACCAATCTTATTTAGGTTCGGGATTACTTTTTTAAACAATGTGAGTTGTAAATTATAATCAGTAGCATCGGATGCCCCAGTCACATTCCCTCCAGGGTTTTGATTTGACCTAACTAATTTTGCAAGTTCTGGATCTGTTACTGCAGTAAATACTATTGGTTTGTCCTTAGTCTTATTCACTATAGCTTGTGATGCTGCAGTTCCTAATGATACAAAAACTTGGTAATCTCCTTTTGAGAACTTTTGAGAAATAGCTTGTAAAATATTTACATCACCTTGACCATTTTCAAATTCTATTACCAAGTTTTTACCTTCTACATAGCCACTTTCTGCCAAAACTTCTTTTATGCCTTCTATATCATTTTCGAACACCACATGGGAGATTGTTTGGATCATTCCGATTTTTAGAACCTCATTTTGATTAGATTTATTGTCTATAATCAGAATATATCCCAGTAAAACTAGAGTCGTCACTAAAATACCTATTAAATTTAATTTATTTATTTTCATATTTAGTAATTCTATCAACTATCGAATAGATGCTAATAAACTTTCATATTTCCAACCTATTTTCCTAAATGCATTTACAAAATAAATATTTTATGTTAATATATTAATGACCTTTTCGTCGACATTATAATATAATATGAAAAACATTAGAAAAATATTACACAATTTTGGATTAGATGACAAAGAAACAAAAGTATATTTAAGCCTCCTAGAGCTTGGAGAAACTGGTATAGAGAGAATCTCTAAAAGGTCGGAAGTAAAGAGGACTACTGTTTACGATATAATCTCTGCCCTAAAAGCAAAAGGTTTGGTCGCGACTTACATTTCTAGAAAAAAGAAATATTACTATGCTGAGAGTCCGGAAATAATTCTAGAAAATGCGCAAAAAAATATCGAGAGTTTAAAATCTTCCCTGCCAGAACTTTTAGCTATGGCGAATATGTTTGATGTAAAGCCGAAAATGAGATTTTATGAAGGATTGAACGGTATGAAAACTGTTTATTTGGATACTTTAAAAATCCCAAATTCTGAAATATTCATCTGGAGTGCTCAAGATATTTTTACTGAGTTTGATATCAAATTCATATTTGAGACCTATGTTCCTAAGAGAGTAAAAAATAATATTTTTTC